>DASSNZ010000371.1:0-16822 GCA_035701135.1 Verrucomicrobiia bacterium | reverse complement strand
GAAATGCGAATCGAAGGTCCGCTCGCTAGCCGGCGATTGCTGGCGCCGCCGATTCTGCCCGTGCAAACCAGCGCGGATTTGCTGACGAACAGCGTTGTTCAAGTGCTGGTAAATGCGGACGGTCGGACTGTTTCGGCGGTTTTGCTGCCGCCGGGAAGCGGTTCCATTTCCGCCGATCAGGACGCTTTGAACATTGCGCAGAACGCGCGTTTTGAATCCGTTGAAACCGCCGGGCCGGGTCGCGCGCCTCAATCCGCTTCGGCAGGATTGACTTTTGGAACGATGATTTTTAAATGGCAAACCGTTCCGCCGACGAACGACGAGCCGGCAACAGCTCAACCATGACGATTCCGCAACTTATTCTGACTTATTTGATCGCGCTGCTCGCCGCGCTCGCCGGCGTGGTGATTTATTCCGAATTGCGTCAGCGCCGGTTTCGTCCGACGGAAAGCAGCGACCGGGTTTTTCGTTGTTGGAAATGCGGATTCGTTTACACCGACGATCCGGATGTGGACCGCTCGCGTTGTTCGCAATGCGGCCAGGTGAACGAAGCGATTCAATTTTGAACGGCTTGTTTCAACGAGACATGAATTGCGCGGATTTTCACGAATTCAATTTCAAAGAATCCGTGTGAATGGGTGTCATTCGTGGTTTTCAAATCAACAAAAATTTTTTGTGGTTCTGAATCAGAATTCCGCGTCAAGTTTTTGTCTTTAACTCCACAACATCATGCGGCGCGGCTTCGCGAAGTCCGGCGGAACTGACGCGAATGTAGCGCGCGTTTTCGCGGAGTTGCGCGAGATTTCCCGCGCCGAGATAACCCATGCCGGATTGAATTCCGCCGATGAGCTGTTCCAAAACGCGATCCACTGAACCGGAAACTTCCTTCAACGCCTCAACGCCTTCGGGCGCCACTTTCTGGGCCGGATTTTTGTCATGCCCATAGCGTGCGGCGGAGCCGGATTTCATCGCGGCGAGACTTCCCATTCCGCGATATTGCTTGTAAATTTTCCCGCCGATTTCCATGACTTCGCCGGGCGCTTCGATGCTGCCTGCCAGCAAGCCTCCGCAAATCGCGGCGTTTGCCAGCGTGAGCGCTTTTACAATGTCGCCGGATTTCGTAATGCCGCCATCGGCGAGAATCGTAACTTTCTTTTTCGCGGCGGCGCGTGACGCGACGTAAAGCGCGGTCATCTGCGGAATTCCAACTCCGGCGACAATTCGCGTTGTGCAGATCGAGCCGGGACCCTGGCCGACTTTGATGGCGTTTGCGCCTGCGGCGGCGAGAAATTCCACGCCTTCCGCGCTCGTCACATTCCCGGCGATGATCGGCAATTTCGGAAATGCGTCGCGCAACATCCGCACCGTGTCGCCCACGCCTTTGCTGTGTCCGTGCGCGGTGGAAACCGCAACGACGTCCAATCCGCGTTCCACAAGTCCGCCGACGTGCGCGAGAATGCGTTCTCGATCCAATTCGCCGAAAGCATTGCGCGTCGCCGAAACCGCCGCGCCGCACACGAGCCGGAATTGCGCGTCGCGCGCGGGCTTGAATTGCGCGTTGCGCTCCTGCGTGATGCGCTCCACGTCGCTCATCGTGAACAGACCGCGCAATTGGTCCTGGTCATCCACAACGAGCAGTTTGTGAATGCCGGGATTTTCGTTGAAAAATTTATCAGCTCGCTCGATGGGGTTTTTGCCGAGTTCTTTTTTATTGATGGTTTGAACCTGAGCGCGCGGCGTGAGCGCGTCGGCGATTTTTCGTTTTGCGTAGCGCGGTTTCACGACATGGCCTGAAAGAAGCCCGATCAATTTTCCGTTTGTGTCCACGACCGGAAATGTGCTGAAACGATATTTTTTCTGCTCGATGAGTTGAAGGACATCGCCGATGTACTGCTCGGGAGAAACTTTGATCGGTTCCTGAATCAGACCGTGAACGTGGTTTTTAACGCGGCTGACTTCCGAGAGTTGCTGACGCTCGGGCATGTTGTAATGAATCAGGCCAAGCCCGCCGTTGAGCGCCATCGCAATCGCCATTCGCGCCTCCGTCACGGTGTCCATGTCGGAGGAAATCACCGGAATGTTCAGATGCAATCCGTCCGCGAGATGCGTTTCAAGCTGCGTGTCGCGCGGAAGCACTTCCGAATAGAGCGTTGCGAGCGTGATGTCGTCGAAGGTCAGGCCGATGCTGCTGTAAGCCGGGAAAAACGCGTCCGCCGGCTTGTAAAACTTGGAGTCGAAGCTGTCGGTTTCTTTGGTTGCTGCCATGAGATATAGAAATCCCTTCTCATTCGGATGGCAACGATGAAAATGCGCGACGCGAATTCAGCCACGAATTTCCCGATTTTCAGGAACAGAAAATTCGTTGGAAGCCGTGTCAAATCGTATTCGTTTGTGGTAAAGGAAAATGGCTTCACGAAAAAAATTCATCGTCCGCTTTCGCGGATTCCATTCCGCAATTCCTCATTGAAACGCGCTGATTGCTGAAGCGTTTCCAGCGTCAGGTGCATTCGATAGCGCCAATAATATTGAGGAATCGCGGGAACATTGATGCGTTCGGCCGCCGGATCCGCGCGGCGAATTTCACCGTCCATTCCAAGCAAATCCTGCAATTGAAAAATGCTCCACATCGCTGGCGACGCGAGATGTTGGGCGACGACGGCTTTATTGATCCAAGGCTCGCAATTATTCGGCGCTTCGCCCATCTGGCCAAGTTCCTGGTTGAAAAATTTCTGAACGAGATTTCTGTCTTCCTCCCACCAGCCGCGAATCGTGCTCATGTCGTGCGTGGATGGCGTGACGACGCTCAGATACGGCGCGTCTTTGGGACGCGAAAATTCCTGGCCGAGATTTTTGGGCATTCGCTGAACTTCCAGGCTGAGCAGAACGAGTTGTTTCATCACACCGGGAACGCAATCGGGAACCATGCCGAGGTCTTCGCCGCAAACGAGCATGTTCGTCGCGCGTTTGAACGCAGGCAATTTCCGCATCGCTTCGCCCGCCCAGAATTGATCCTGGCGGCGAAAAAAATAATCCACATACAAATCCCTGAGCCGCGATTGTGTGTTCGCCGGAAGATTTTTAAACGACGCGGTGTTTTCCATTCCCAATCGAAAATGAAATTGGCGGCCGCCCGAGTTTTCCACCTCGAACAAAATCACGTTGCTGACCAGATCGTACAAACCTTCCTGGATTTTTGCGTTTGATCCGGATTTTTCCAGAGCGGAAAAATGCGACTCGATTTTCCGCTGCGTCGCAAACTCCGGTTTCAGCGAAAATGTTTCATCGTGAGTCGCGACGAGAAAATCGCGTTTTATTTTCTCGGCGTTTTTCCCGAACAGGTCGCCTAACACTTTGTTCGTGACGTAAGGTTTCGTAAAACGCTCGCGATCAAAAGGAATTCCGCGATTCCCAAACTCCGTGATGTCCACCGGAATCGCCGGAACGAAATGGCCGAGAATGCCTTCGACCGCATCCGCCGGAATGCTCCAGATGCGAAAAAATCCGAGAATGTGATCAATGCGAAACGCGTCGAAGTAACGGCTCATTTGCTCGAACCGGCGTTTCCACCACGCGAAACCATCGCGCTCCATCCGCGGCCAGTTGTAGGTCGGAAAACCCCAGTTCTGTCCTTTCGCGGAAAACGGATCGGGCGGCGCGCCGGCCTGCATTTCCATGTGAAACAATTCGGGATTCCGCCACGCATCGGCGCCATGGCGATACACGCCGATGGGAATATCGCCTTTGATCACAATGCCTTTGGCGTGCGCGTAATCGGTGGCATCTTTCAACTGAACGTGAAGATGAAATTGAACAAAAAAATGAAATGAAATCTCGTCGCGCGCCGAAGAATTTTCGGCGAGCCATTCGGAAATTTTTTCCGGGTCAAAGGTGCGAAAGTTTTTCCATTCGTCAAAATTCGCGGTTCCGAATTGATCGCGCAAATAACAAAATGCCGCGTAGGGCAAAAGCCAATCCTGGTTTCGGGAAAAGAAATCCTGGTACTCCGCGCCGGCGAAAACCTTTGATTTTTCGGAAGCGAAAATGCGTTTCAGAAAATTGAGTTTCGCGGACATGACGGCCTCGTAATCCACGGTTTCGAGCGCGTTTAAGCGTTGTCGTTCCGGCTCGAGTTTTTTCAGCAGCGTTTTGTTTTTTCCGGTCGCAACGCGGCGGAGATCGAGATAAATCGGGTGCAACGCGAAAGCTGAAATTGCGGCGTACGGATAGGAATCTTTCCAGGAATGCGTCGCGCTCGTGTCATTGATCGGAAGCAGTTGAATCAATTTCAATCCGACGGACGAAGCCCAATCGGCGAGGCGTTTCAGATCCGAAAAATCGCCCGCGCCAAAACTCGTTTCGCTTCGCAGACTGAACACTGGAATCGCAACACCCGCGCCGCGCCACGGAGCGGCGGACAATTGGGCAAATCCGTCCTGAACGATTGTGTGTTTGTGCGGCGCGACATGATCGTCAAGAATTCGGTTCGCGCCATTTTCGTACCGGGCAAATGTTTTTTTCTCGAGATCGAACACGCCGTATTTGTAGGAGATCGGGAAAAAATTATTTCTGAGATCCACCGGCGCGCTGAGAAAATCGTCGCCCGCAACGCGGTTCAGCAACAGCGGTTTGGCCGTGCTCCAAAATCCCAGCGCTTCGGCGTCGCCGACAATGCAAAGCGTCTCGTTTTTTTTCAGCAGTGGCGCTTTCACTTTGAATGTGTGCGTCGGCTCGGCGGGAGCGGGAGCGTGTATTTCCGTGAAATTTGATTTGAGCAAAACGTTTTGGAACGGCTCGGTGAAACAGGCGTTTTCGTAATTTCCCATGTCGTTCCACGAATCCACAATCAACACCTCGGAAACGCCGAAGCGCGCGAATGCGGCGAGATCAATGGCGCGTCCGCCCGGCCAATCCTCAACAATCGAGCCGTCCGGATTTCGCAAAATGTAGTTGTAAGTTAGGCGGCCACGCACGATTTCATTTTCCGGGATCGGCACGGTGATTTCCCAGAATTCGTGATTGAGAAAATGAAGCGGAACGGCGTTTTCAATTTTGCCGTCGCCGAGAAATTCGCGCGGACCTGTCAGAAACAACGATTGGCCGAAATGCGTGTAAAAGCGCAATCGAAACGTCAAATTCATACCGGGACTGTAATCCGGGGAATGAAGAATCCAAAACAAACTTGTTCGCCACGCGCCTGTTTAAATTTGCTAGGTGCATTTTAAAGAGAGATCAACCACGGATGAACACCGATGAACACGGATTGGCAACCGCAACGTCTCGTCTGAACAATTCAGTTGAAAACGGAGCAGGCGCGCTCCCCAAAATTGAAATGAATCGTCCGGCTTCAGTGATGAATTCTGGAATGTTTCGAAAAAAGTTCCATTCCGAAATGAATTTTTCATCCGTCTCTATCCGTGTCCATCCGTGATAAAAATTTTGAAGCCCTTGCGCCAATTTAAACCAATCAGCAAACCGGCGAATCGGCGGACCGCTCGACGAGATGAAGCAAATTTCCTTCGGCATCGCTGAAGAATAAAACGCGCCCGTCGCCGCCCGCGGGTTTGATTTCTTCGCGGAAAACGACGCCGCGTTTTTCCAGTTCGTGTTTGGCGGTTTCGAGATTCGCGACGCGCAATGCGACGTGACGCCAACCCGTCAATTTGTTGTTCGCGGTTTCCTCGCGCGAAAAATCGCCGGAATAAATTTCAATCATGACTCCGCCCGGAAGCCTGAGCAGAAACATTGGCGGGTTCTGGCCGTTGTCGAAAGCCACTGTCGCATCGAGCGTTTTTACGTACCAGTTTTTCAGAGCGACCGGATCGCGCGCGGGCAATCCAAGATGTTCGAATGAAAATTGCATGAATGTTTTGGAAAAATCTTTTCGACGAAACGCGCGTGAATTGATGGATTCAAGATATTAAATTTTATCGGAAATTTTTATCCGGCCTTCATCCAAATCAATGAATTCAAACATCGTTTGGACGGTGCCGGGCGGAAGTCCGATTTCTGCGAGCCGCTCGTTCAGCCGCTGCGTTCCGGCGTCGCGCCAGCCGCGTTTGACCATGAACCCGTTCCAGATTTCAATTTCCTCTTCGGTTGGCCGGCGACCGTTTTGAAATGCCCATTCGAGCAATTCCTCGTCGTTCTTCTGACCTTTGAGCGTTTCGGCTTCGATAGACGCGTAATCAATGTGGAGAAATTTGCAGCAACGGTTGTCAAAGCTGCTTTTCATCTGTTGCCCGCGCGCGGCGTGCCAGCCCTCCGGCAATTTGCCCGCGGCGAACAATCGGATTTTATCCAGCATTCGCCCGAAATAAACAATGCCTTTGATCTGGTCGAACGGACTGCGAAGCCCGGGAATAATGGTGGGATATTTTGAATTCATAAATTTGCTTCCGAAATTTATTTATCAGGCGAGTTGGAATTTTCCAATCCGCTTCAATCGAAATCATTCTTCAAGACGATTCGATATCGCGCTTTGCCGGACCGCAAGTGCTCCAGCGCTTCGTTCACTTTCGACATCGGAAAAAGTTCGATCATCGGACTGATGTTATGTCGCGATGAAAATTCCAACATGCGCGCGGTATTGAACGGGCTGCCGAGCGGCGATCCGGAAATGGATTTCTGCCCGCCGATCAGCGCGAACGCCGCCACCGGAATTGGCTCCAACACCGCGCCGACGATGTGCAATCGCCCGCGCGGCGCAAGGCTGGAAATGATCGCGTCCCAGGGCAACGGCGCGTTCACCGTGCTGAGAATAAAATCAAAAGAACCGGCGGCTTTCTCCAGTTGCGCGGCATCGCGGGAATTGATGACCTGATGCGCGCCGAAATTGATTGCTTCGTCGCGTTTTGAATCGCTGGAGGTAAACGCGGTGACTTCACAGCCCCACTTATTCAGGAATTGCAACGCCATGTGTCCGAGTCCGCCAATGCCGATGACGCCCACGCGATCCGTCGGCTGCACGCCGCATTGCAGAATGGGATTGAACACGGTAATTCCGCCACAAAACAGCGGACCGGATTTTTGCGAATCAAGCTCGTCCGGCAACGGAATCGCCCAGGCCCAATGACAGCGCACGCGATTGGCGAAACCGCCGTGCCGTTTCACAATTGTTTGTTCTGCGTTTGGACAAAGATTGTGATTGCCGGAAAGACATTGCGGACACGCCATGCAGCTTTCCGAAATCCAGCCGAGACCAACGCACTGGCCGATTTTCACGGATTTTGCGTTTTGGCCGACAGCTACAATTCGCCCCGCCACTTCATGTCCGGGCACGAACGGGAAAACCGTTTGGCCCCATTCGTTGTCCAACATGCTCAAGTCACTGTGGCAAATCCCGCAATATTCCACCTGAATTTCCACCTGTTCATCGCGCAAAGGACCGGGATCGAATTCAAATGGCTGCAATTTTGCGCCCGGCGCGGACGCGGCGAAGGCTTTGAAGGTCGTGTGCATAACGCGTCATCGGTAACACAGCTTTTTGCATCGCGCAAACAAACGAGAAAACGAATCGTTTGCGCGCGGAAGCGACGAAACAAAATCCAGTTCGAATTTCGCGAACGCTAAATTCGAGAATGCCGCAAAGTGCTTAAATAATTTCCGCCTTCGGTTTTACTCGCAGGCCGGATTTTTCGCTCGCCTGCGCGAAGGACAGAATTCCGCCTTTTGCTGTTACTCCTTCAAATGGATCGTTCGTGATTAAAAGATTTCCGTCGAGATCCCAAAAGTCGGCCAGACTTGCCAGATGCGCCGCGCCGCTGATCAAAACGCTGGTTTCAATCATACAACCTAACATCGTTTTTAAACCGAATCGGCGAGCGGATCGAAGCGCATCCATTGCTTCAAAAATTCCGCCCGTTTTGACAAGCTTCACGTTCACGCCGTGAAAACCTTCGGCAACCAATTCGGCATCCGAAGCGGAGTGATACGATTCATCCGCAAAAATCGGCAACGGCGAACGTTCTTTTAACCATCGCAAATCCGTCAGCGGCGTCGAAGCAGGCATCGGTTGCTCGACAAATTCGATTCGACCGTCTGTCGCGAGCCATTCGATTTGTTCGAGCGCCTGTTCCTTTGTTCGCCAGCCTTCGTTGGCATCCACGCGAATGGTTTTTGTTGGTGCAATTTCCCGAATGGCTTTTAAATTTCGCCGGTCATCGGCGGAAGCAACTTTCAATTTCAAAATCGGGAATTCCGCGGCGGAAACGACTTTGCTTTGAATAATTTCCGGATCGTCAATTCCAATGCTGAACGAAGTAATGTAACTGTTTTCCTGAAAACTCAGACCCAGGAAATTATGCAGCAACTTTCCGTTCAACTTCGCCGCGCCATCCAATAATGCGAGGCTCAAGGCGCATCGGGCGGATTGGCTCGACGGCGTAATCGAATCCACATACGCGAGGCTTTCGGTCACTCGTTCGAAAGATAAGTTGGCGGGATCAATTTGACTGAGAAATTCACAAACGCTTTTTGGGGATTCAGAATAACGCCGGATTGGTGCCGCTTCGCCAAATCCGACAACTGATTGTTTTGTAAGTAGTTTAACTATAATTATTTCGGAAAACTCTGATGGTTGTGTTCGAGAAATTCTCCACGGATTCGCCAATTCCAGGCGAATGGTTTTGAATTCCAGCTTCATTACCGGAAAAGCGCGAAAGGATTCATGATTCAGTCGAGTCCGCAACCGGGTCCGCCAATTCGGATTTCGATTCCGCTTTTGCGCCTCGTTTGAGCCAAATCGTGAGAATACTTACGTCAGCGGGCGAAACTCCGGAAATACGCGAAGCCTGGCCAAGCGTTGCCGGTCGGATTTTTCCCAGTTTTTGCCGGGCCTCCGATCGAAGACTAGGGACAATAGAATAATCGAAGTTTTCAGGTATCGCTTTTTCCTCAAGGCTTTTGAATTTTTCTATTTCAAGCTCCTGACGGTCAATGTATCCCGCGTATTTGATAATGATTTCCACCTGATCGGTAATTTCAGAAGCGAGTTTTTCGTTTTTATTCGGCAATTTGTTGTAGCTGATTTCGGGTCGCTTCAATATTTGAGCCAACGTTTCGCTTCCGATTCGGGTAGTTTCCAGCCGGGTTATCTCGTCCGAAACGGATTTTTGTTTAGCTTCAAAAACTTTAAAATTGCGGGCTGGAAGCAAGCCGATCTCGTAACCGATTTGAGAAAGGCGCGCATCTGCGTTGTCCTGCCGCAAGATCAAACGATATTCCGCGCGTGATGTGAACATCCGGTAAGGCTCGGCCGTTCCTTTGGTCACGAGATCGTCAATCAGAACTCCAATGTAAGCCTGATTACGCCGCAAAATGATCGGAGCTTTTCCTTGAATTTTCCGAACGGCATTGATGCCAGCCATCAAACCTTGAGCGGCCGCTTCTTCATAACCCGACGTGCCGTTAATTTGCCCGGCCAAAAAGAGGTTCTGGCAAATTTTTGTTTCCAGCGAAGGAAACAACTGGGTGGGAAACGCAAAATCATATTCTACAGCGTAAGCGGCCCGCATGATTTCCGCGTTTTCGCATCCTACGATCGTTTTTACCATTTCAATCTGAACTTCGTATGGAAGGCAGGTCGAAAACCCGTTGACATAAAATTCGTCGGTCGCAATTCCTTCCGGCTCAAGGAACAGTTGTTGCGATTGTTTCTCGGGAAACCGCACAATTTTATCTTCGATTGACGGGCAATAACGCGGTCCAACCCCTTCAATAACTCCCGAATACATGGGAGATTTGTGAAGATTTTCCCGAATCAATCGCGCCGTAGCGTCGGTCGTATGAGTTATATAGCACGGCAACTGTCCGTTTAACTGCTGAAGAATAGATCCGGGCGGATATTTGCGCGAGGTGTTCGCGGTTCGGTTTTCTTGCGTTTGTTCCACGTGGAACAAGTCGTCCTTCCAATAGGTGAAAAATGGAACGGGTTCGTCGCCATTCTGAACTTCCGTTTTGGAGAAATCAATGGAACGACGAAGCAATCGAGGTGGTGTCCCGGTTTTCAATCGGCCTAATTCCAGTCCCAGTTCCTTTAGAGAATGGGAAAGATTCATGGCGGCTGATTCTCCCGATCGACCACCCGATTGCTGGTTTGAGCCAATATGCATCAAGCCCCGAAGGAATGTGCCGGTTGTGATGATTACCGTTTTCGCGTGATATTGGACTTCCAAACTGGTTTCAACTCCGTAAGCCTTCCTGTCCCGATGTAAAATTCTCGTTGTTTGTCCCTGTTTAATGTCCAGATGTTCCTGTCGCTCGCAAATCCATTTCAATCGAAATTGATACGCTTTCTTGTCACATTGCGCGCGCGGAGCCCAGACTGCGGGACCTTTTTTCGTATTCAGCATTCGGAACTGAAGCCCTGTCATGTCGGTCGTTTTGCCCATTTCACCGCCCAACGCATCAATCTCGCGAGCCAGATGACCTTTTGCCAATCCGCCAATGGCCGGATTACAAGACATCTGGCCAATGGTATCCACATTGATGGTTAGCAAAAGCGTTTCACAACCCAGTCGGGCACAGGCCAAAGCCGCTTCGACTCCGGCATGTCCAGCGCCGACGACGATAACGTCATAATGTTTCGGATAAACAAACATTTCAAATTTTACTATAGCGAATCTGATTTATGGATTCAGCGGCAGATTTTTTGATTCCGCGACTGGGATTCGCCGCCAGATGTTCGCAAATCCGGAAAATAGTTTCGGAATCCTGCGGAACACCACATTTCTCAGCCAAATCTGAAATGGTGGCTCCGGACTTTCCAAATTGATCCAGCACCTCGAGAGTTTTGAGCTGCAAAGCAATCACAGAAGAAGCAGCTTTTTTTCCGGCTTCGACGCCGGGCTGGTGGTATGCGTTGATTCCGATGAGAGAAGCGTAAAAGCCAACTGCGCGTTCAAACAATGCGATCAAGACACCAATTGAAAATTCAGAAACGCGTCGCACTGTTATTGTCAGAGATTCCCGGTCTGCCTCGAATAATGCTTCGCGCGTTCCGAGCAGGAACCCAATCAGATAATCTCCAGGAGTTACCTTCGGCTCGACTTCCAGAAATGAGTCTCCGTCGGAATCTTTCAAAACCTGAATAAAAGTCACAAAAAAGTTATTCTGTCCTTCTCTAAGTTGCTGAACATAAGCATGTTGATCGGTTGAACCTTTATTGCCAAAAACTGAAATACCTTGATGAACTTCTTTTCCTTCCAGGTTTCGGGCTTTTCCCAATGATTCCATCACTAATTGCTGAAGATACTTGGAAAACAGTTCCAAACGGTCTTTATATGGCAATACAACCATATTTTTCTCGCCTTTACCGTTACCGGAGTAAAACCACATCAAAGCCAATTGAGCCGACGGATTCGAACGGAAATTCGGAATTCGCGTGATTTCGTCGCAAGCTTTTGCGCCATTCAGGAGAGCGCCTATATCGAATCCCTGCAACGCCGCAGGTAAAAGTCCAACGGCGGAAAGCTCGCTCGTGCGACCGCCAATCCAATCCCACATTGGAAATCGCTTTATCCACTTATTTTCTACGGCAAATTTGTCGAGCTCGCTTCCGTTCTGAGTCACGGCTACGGCGCTTTTTGAAAAATTCAGGCCTTTTCGCTCGTAAGCAGCTTTCGCTTCCAACATTCCGTTGCGCGTTTCTTTTGTTCCGCCGGATTTTGAAATGACAACACAGAGCGTTCGCGCCAGATCATCGCCAATTTCAGCCAGAACGCGCTCCATTCCATCCGGATCGGTGTTATCGAAGCAAAACAGTCGAAGTTTGTCTTTTGTCGGATTACTTAGCGCGCGAGAAACGAACTGCGGCCCGAGAGCCGAACCGCCGATGCCGATCAGCAGAATATTTTTGAAAGTCCCGTTTCCGCCCGCGATTTCGCCCGAATGCACTTTGGCTGCAAATGATTGGATTGCGGAAATTGTGTCCTCGATTTCCCGGCGAATTTCCCGCGTCGGCGCGAGCGACGGGTTTCGCAACCAATAATGACCGACCATTCGATGTTCATCCACGTTGGCAATCGCGCCTTTTTCCAATTCAGCCATTGCCTTGAACGCTTCCTGAAGACGCGGCTCCATTTTGCGGAGAAATTCCTCGTCGAAATTCATCCGGCTGATGTCCAAAGCGAGTTCGATGGATGGAAACTCGCTGTAATATTTTTGAAAACGTTCCCAAAGTTGCTGTTTGGATCGAGTCATAAACGGGTTCAGATTAGCATGAAATGCCCGCGCATGAAACCACGACCGGGACAAAATGAAAAGAATACTTTGCGGGAGACTTTTCCGTTGAATCAAACAACGGATTTCGTTTACTGAAAAGACGATTCGCCTGAATCGGAAAATCAATTCGCTTCCGCGCAAACCGGCAATTCAATCGAAAGTTGAGTGCCTTTCCCGCGTCGGGACCGCAACGTGATTTTGCCGTGATGCGTTTCGACAATCTGTTTTACAATCGCGAGACCCAATCCCGTTCCCGTGCGTTTTGAAGTCTGAAGCAATGACGAAAATGCGCGACGCTGCTGCTCTTCCGTCATGCCGTTTCCGGTATCCTTGATTTCCAAAAACGCCATTCGTCGGCCGTCGGAAAATATTTTTAAACGCGAGCGGATCGTCAGTTTGCCGCCATCGGGCATCGCCTCGACCGCGTTCAAAATCAAATTCAGGAAAACCTGCTCCAACTGCGTCGCATCGCCGAAAACTGCAGGCAAATCCGTTTCCAGACGCGTGATCCATCGCACGTTTTGATTTTTCAATTTGTGCCGCACCAGCAATCCGAGTTCATCAATCAACTGATTCAAATTGACCGCCGCCAGGTTCGGTTCGCTGGTCCGCGCGAGATCCAGAACACGTTCGACGATTTTATTAAGCTGATTGATTTTTTCGCCGATCATTTTTGAATCCTTCGCGCGCGGATCGGTTTCCGGGAATTTCAGATCAAGCGAGTGATAGAGCATTTTCATCACCGTGAGCGGATTTCGGATTTCATGCGCGACTTCGGCGGCGAGCAATCCGAGCGCGGAAAATTTTTCGTTTTGCCGCAATTGCTCCTCCACATCCACAACGCGTTCGTAAAGCCGCGCTTTTTGAATCGCAATCGCCGACAATTCCGACAGCGCCGATAAAATCCGAATTTCTTCGTCGGAAAATTGATACAGTTTTCCGGTATAAACACTCAGCGTTCCGATGGCTTCGCCGGCGAACAACAACGGAACGCTCGCAAGCGAAACCAATCCTTCGCGGCGCGCCACTTCGGAATTCTGATAACGGCCGGAAGTCTGGACATTCAAGACCTGCAACGGCTTTTTCCGGCGCACCACGACGCCGAGCAGACTGTCGTCCACAGCGACGCGCGGCTTCCCGAGATAGTCCGATCCCGCGCCAAAACTGGCGCGCAAATCCAGCCATTGGCGCTGCTCGTCGAGCATCATCAACGAACACATTTTTCCGTTCATCAAAACGCACGCTTCACGCGCGATCACGCTTAACGCATCATCGAGATTCAAAGTGGAATTGAGGACGCGGCTCACGTTTGCGAGCGATTCGAAAAGGCGCGCTTTCAAGCGCAATTGTTCAAAAAGCCAGGTGTTTTGAATCACTTTGGCAGCTTGTTCGGCGAGCGCTTCCAGCAGATCCTGATCCTCCGCGCTGAACGCGTTTTTCCGTTCCGAATCCACGTTCAACACACCGCGAATTTCACCGTTAACTTCCAGCGGAACGGCAAGTTCGGATTGAATATTTTCGCGAAGGCCAATGTAACGCGGGTCCCGGAAAACTTCCCCGACGCGCGCCGCTTTTCCCGTTCGCGCGACCCAGCCGGTGATTCCCTCTCCGACGCGGAGTTTCAGCGCGGCGGCATTTTCCGGCAATCCTTGCGTCGCCTGGATTTCCAGAAAGCCCGTCGTCGGATTGATCAAAACCACCGAACCGCTGGAAGCGCGCATGACCCGCACCGCTTCGCTGGCGATGAGTTGCAGCGCGTCCTGCGGTTCCAGCGTGGAATGAATCACGTTCGCGACGTGATGCAACAGCTTCAACCGTTCGTATCGCGCCCGCAATTTTTCAAAGGATTCGCTCGCGTCCATTCTTCGGAAAATTCGTTTATCCGGTGCTGCGTTGATTGGCGAAGTTTTCGCGCATCGAGTTTTTCAGCGGACCCGCGCCATCATCCACAATCCCGCGCCGCCAAACAGCAGATTGGGAAACCACGCGCCGAACCACGCCGGAATTCGTCCCGCTTCGCCAAAAGCAAAACCGAGTTGTTGCAAAAGATAATAAACGAAAAAAATCACAATGCTCGCAGCCACGCCGACGAACACGTTTCGCCGGCCCGAACCCGCCGCGAACGGAACGGCCAGCAGCACAACCACAATGCACGTAAACGGCTCGGCAAAACGCCCGTATAATTTTGTGTAAAGCCACGAGCGAATTCCCGGCGGCGGATTCGGATGCAGCCGCAGATAATTCGTAATCTCCGAAATCGGAATGTCGGCGCGATGCGTCCGGGTCTGATGTCCGTAACGGTCGCTCACACTGATTTCACTTTTGATTTCCTCCGGTGTTTCGGAAAATTCCGGCACCGCGATGGAATTGGTTTCCGGCAATCGTGCCAGAAGCGAATTTGTCGCCGTGATTTGTTTCAATTCCCGCACCTGATAAAACGTCCAGACGCCATTCGTGTAAGCCGCGCGCTCGGCGAAAATGGAGCGCCGCGAACCGTCCGGCAAACGCCATTCCACGAACGGCTGCTGCATTTCGCCGGTTTTTTGATCATAAATTCCGATTCGCCAGAAACGGTCCTGGCCGTTGCGCGCCGTGTGGAAAAAAAGATTTTTCACCTGCTCCTGCTCCGCTTCGGGACGCTGTTTCTGCACGCGGCTGAAAAGGATCTGCTCCGCGATGTCGGCGCTTTTCGGCGCGATGAATTCGTTTGAACAAAATAAAACCGCGCCGGCGACGCAGGCGATTGAAAGATATGGCAGGCACAATCGTGACAAACTCAGGCCCGCCGCGCGAATGGCGGTGATTTCATTGTAACGCGCGTGATTCGTCAACGCGTACAGCAGCGCGAGCAGCAGCGCCACCGGCAGAGCGACCGGAAGAAATTCCGGAAGCCGGAAAAGATAAAACGCCGCCACGTCGCCGGCGTGAAGTTTATTTTCCTGCATGTCGTGCAGCGACGACATCAGGTCGAGCGTGACCCACAAAATCAGAAACGCGCTGAAGCAGTACGCCAGCGCGACGAGGCACTCGCGCAACAAGTAACGGGCCAGCAAACGCATTGCGCGGAGCGTAAAAGCGGGCGGCGAATGCCGCAAGCTTTAGCTGATTTCGCGCTTACGCCGGCTTGAGAAACAGGTTGAAACCGAACGGCGAAAAGATTTGGCAGTGAGATTGGACATTTACTTGACTTCCGATTCGGCGTGCTTCAAAACGGCGACAACCAAATCGCCACTCAAAAACGTCATGAATTTATTTCGTCGCAAAAGCATCGCCGCACTGCAAAACGAGGTGGAATCCGATCAAAGTCTCAAGCGCGCGTTAGGCCCGGTGAATCTGGTCACGCTCGGCATCGGCGCGATTATTGGCGCGGGAATTTTTGTTTTGACCGGCCAGGCCGCCGCGCAATATGCCGGTCCGGCGATTGTATTTTCCTTCATTCTGGCGGGAATCGCCTGTGCGTTTTCCGGTTTGTGTTACTCGGAATTCGCGGCGATGATTCCGATTTCCGGCTCGGCCTATACTTACAGTTATGCGACACTCGGCGAATTCATCGCATGGATCATCGGCTGGGATTTGATTCTGGAATATCTTTTCGCCGCGTCCACCGTCGCGGTTGGCTGGTCGGGCTATGTCGTCTCGCTGCTTTACGATTTAAAAATTCATATTCCGCCGCAAATTTCCGCGGCGTACGGAACGCATCTGATCGAAATTCCGGCAAAACTGGCCGCGGCTATGAACACTCAGGCGGGTTGGGCCACCGTAAGCGACGGCCTGCTCGAAAAAATCAAAACTGTGGGAACCGATCCCGGAATGCTCAATCATGCGACGGCAGTTTTCAATGTTCCGGCGGTTGCAATTGTCATCGCCGTGACCGTGTTGCTCGTTGTAGGAATTAAAGAATCGGCGGCGTTCAACAACATTGTCGTTGCCGTAAAATTGCTCGTGATTTTCGCATTTATCGGAATCGGAATTGCATACATCAATCCGGAAAACTGGCATCCGTTCATTCCAAAGGCGACGGGTTCCGGCCAATTCGGCCTGGGCGGAATTTTGCGCGCGGCAGGCGTAATCTTTTTTGCGTATATCGGATTCGATTCCGTTTCCACAGCCGCGCAGGAAGCGAAAAAACCGCAACGTGATATGCCCATCGGTATTCTGGCTTCGCTCGTCATTTGCACCATTCTTTACATTGCGGTTTCGCTGGTTTTAACAGGTATCGTTTCCTACACGCAATTGAATGTCCCGGCGCCGATGGCCGTGGCGGTGAATTCGTTGGGACCGTCGGTGGCGTGGCTTGGATTTATTGTAAAAATCGGTGCAATTGCGGGATTGTCGTCCGTGGTTCTCGTCATGTTCCTCGGTCAGCCGCGTATTTTTTATACGATGTCAAAGGACGGATTATTGCCGCCGGTTTTCAGCCATGTGCATCCAAAATTTCGCACGCCGTGGATTGCCCAAATCCTGACCGGGAGCGTTGGAGTTTTAATCGCCGGACTTTTCCCGATTGGATTGTTGGGAGAACTGGTTTCAATTGGAACTTTGCTGGCGTTTGCGATTGTCTGCGCCGGCGTTTTGGTTTTGCGATTTACGCATCCGGAAATTC
>DASSNZ010000370.1:0-2039 GCA_035701135.1 Verrucomicrobiia bacterium | reverse complement strand
CGCTACGATTTCGAAATACGAAGGCATGAATCCGGGTTTGCAATCGGAATTTTTCTCGCAACTGGCCGAGCCGTTCACCGGCGAGGCGCTGTTCGATTGCCTGGGCGACCTGGTTTTTTTTATCAAAAACAAACGCGGCGAATATGTCGTGGTGAATCAAACGCTGGTGGAACGTTGCGGGCGCGTGGACAAAAGCGAACTGGTCGGGCGTCGCGCGGACGATATTTTTCCGCCGCCGCTCGGGCGCAGTTATCGCGCGCAGGATGAGCGCGTGCTGCAACATGGCGAGGCGATTCTCAACCAGCTTGAGCTGCATTTTTATCCTTCGAGCGGACGCGGCTGGTGTCTGACCAACAAATTGCCGTTGCGGGATCGCGCCGGAGGCATCGCGGGGCTGGTCGGAATTTCCAAGGACATCCAGGCGGCGAACAAACGAAGCGAGGATTATTCGCGCGTGGCGAAAGTGGTCGAGCATATTCAGAAAAATTTTGGCGCGCCGCTGCGCATCAGCGAGCTTTCCGGGCTTGCGGGACTTTCCGTTTATCAATTCGAGGAACGCATCCGAAAAATTTTTCAACTCACCGCCGGCCAGCTTATTCAGAAAGTGCGGATGGAAAACGCGGTGCGTGGATTGCGTGAAACGGAAAAACCGATTGCGGAAATCGCTCTCGTCTGCGGCTATTCCGACCAGAGCGCGTTCACGCGTCAGTTCCGTCAGACCATTGGTTTTTCGCCTTCGGAATATCGGCGGATGTTTGGCGGCGCGCGATGAGCGGAGAAAAACGCGCGGCATCGCGCGAAGGGATGATCTCGAATAGTTTTTTGTGCATTTCAAGCATTCGCCCGAAGCTCCGGTTGTTTTCTACTGATCAAAAGCCTCCGCGACATGCAAAGAAAATTCAGAGACAAACTTTTTTTGTTCCGATCCATCCACGTTTTCGTTTTCCAGTTCTGGCTGGGCTTCGTTTTAACTTTCTGCATGTCCGCCTTCGCGCAGGAACAAGGCGCGTCGCAATCCGTTCCCGGTCCGACGGGAACAATTCAAACGGGCCAAACCAATCATGCCGCCCGGACCAATGAAACGGCGCGGCCGCAACGGCGCAGGCGTCGCGGACGATTTGCCGGGCCGCCGACGCTGGGTTTGGATCAGGGTTACATCGAACTCGACACGCCGGATTTTAATTTGAAGCTGGTCAAAGCGTCGCAAACCGTCGCGGCGCTTCAGCCGAAAGGCGCGAACGGTTTTGATTTCACTCCGGCCGACCAGCTTGAAAATCGCGCGGCGAACGGATTTTTTCATCTCGGCGATCTGACGATGCGCCTGCGCGAAAACGGCGAAGGCGAATGGAAAGATTATTCGACCGCGGAGGAGCGCAAACCGGTTAATAGTCTGCCGGCTTCGGGAAATATTCTGGCGCGCGCGGATTTGAGTCCGACCCTGCCGGATGATTGCCCGGTACAAGTGACGCGTTCCTGGGCGTTGGACAACGGGAAACTCGTTTTGAATTTCGAGTTGAAGAACAAGTCCTCGCTGCCGGTGGAAATCGGCGCGCTGGGCATTCCGCTGATTTTTAACAATTACATCACGCGCCGTTCGCTTGAGCAGGCGCACGAAATCTGTTCCTTCTCCGATCCGGCGCTTTGCATGGACGCGGGCTATGTTCAGGTGACGCGATTGAACGGAAAAGGCCCGGCGCTGCTGGTGGTTGAGGACGGCAAAACGCCGCTCGAAGGATACAATCCATTGCTTCAGGACCGCACTCAACGCAGCCAGACGTTCGAGGGATTTTACGAATGGCTGGCGCACACCAAAGCTTTCGCGGAAAACGAATGGAAAAACACGCAGCCGTGGAACGCGCCCACGTCCGAAACGCTCGCTCCGGGCGCGACGAGAACGTTCGGCGTGAAATTTCTGGTCGCGCCGGAGATTCGCGCGATTGAAAAAACGCTCGCGGCCAACGGACGTCCCGTGGCGGTTGGAATTCCCGGGTACATTCTGCCGATGGACATGGACGCGCGGCTTTTTCTGAATTACGGAC
>DASSNZ010000369.1:0-7658 GCA_035701135.1 Verrucomicrobiia bacterium | reverse complement strand
CGTTGTTCCAGTAAACCCGAAATTCCAGCGGATTTCCCGCCGTCGCATTTTTGAAAGTCAGCGCGAAATCCTGCGGCCGGTTGATTTCGCGAAATTCGTTCCACGCGATTTCACGGCTCGCGAGAATCGTTCCGCCGTTATTTTCCCTAACATCGAGCCGCACGAGATTTGATTTCGATCCGCTCAACGCGTTCACGGCAATTCGAAAATGAACGACATGCGTTCCGGTCGGCAAAGATTCGAGAAACGGTCCCGACTGCATGAAACCGGCGCGCGCGGTGTGCGTCGGATCGCAGGTCCACGCGAGCGTTCCCGAAGCCGCGCCGATGTCGTGATTGAACGCGGGATTTCCCGAGCCTTTCGCGAAAAGCAGATTTGTCGTCACCGGTTCCGCGAGCGCGGAAATCGGCGTCATCGCCGAGCTGTGCCGCGCGGCGTCCGGCGTGTCAACCGGTCCCGTCCAGCGGAATCCAAAACGATTCAATTGATCGCGATCGTTGAACCAGACGGAATGCGCGTTTGCGAAAAGAAAATCGTGGTAGGCCGGTTTGCGCGTCACGTCGTAAAGATCCGCGAGATAGCGAATAAAAATTCCTTTGAACTGCGGAACGTCCGCGCCGCCGCAGCCGTTCGGTTCGCATGGCTCGCGCAAAATTCCGTTTGTGTAAATCAATTTCGCCGTCGCCGCGTCGGCGATTGCGATGGCGTGATTCAGATAATTCGTGTCGCCGGTGGATTTGTATAATTCCGTCAACCCGCCGAGAACGACGCCCTGGTTGTAAGTCCACGTCGTGCGGCCATTGTTTTGGCAATTGCGCGTGAGGCCGTCGTTGATGAGATTTTGCGAATTGATCATTCCGCTGTTTTCAAACCAGTCCCATTCGCGAACCGCCCAATCGAGATAACTTCCCGCGCCTTCGTCGCCGGGCGTCCTCTGATGCAACCGAATCCCTACCAGAAGAAACAGTTCGTTGGCAATCGCGTTTTTGTAACGATGATCTTTTTTCCACCAGATGCCGCCGCCGCAACGCCCGCCCCAGCTTGATTTCATGTCGTCGAAAATTATTTTCGCGGCGTCGAGATAACGATTTTCTCCCGTGAGATCGTACGCGCGAATCCACGCCAGCGCCCACCAGCCTTCGTCGTCGTAATATTCGTTTAGAAAATTGCTGTTGGAATTCAGCGCGAAAGTATTGCCCGGAACGTCGAGAAATTTTTGTCCGTTGTTCGCGACGATGGCATTCTCGATGGCATCCACGCAATTCGCCGCGTTCCACCAGCCGGTCGTGTCCCATAAACCATGCGAATTGTACCATCGTTGAAGCGATTCCGCGGCAATGGCGGTGTTCGCGTTGAAATCATCGCCGGGCGCGACGGCAGCGGTTGCCCCAAAAATCGTCAGCGAACAAATCGCCAGAATCGAAAGGACTTTTTTCATTCGATCATCTCATTAAAGAAAAAGGACGGAATTCCAACGATAGGAATCCCGTCCATTATTGACCGGCCAACGGAAACGAAGTCAACCCATCACATTTTCCGAGGACAGCGGTTCGCAAAAAGAAATCCGATTCCAACGGACATCAGCATTGCGATGATGTCGGCTCGACAAGTCGGTGATCGCTTCGGAGAAATCGGATGCACCGGCTTTGTTCGCGACTCGAAATCAACTCGTCGCGCCGGTTGAAAAATGCTCGGTGGAGCGGGCTGAATTAAATGCGGAACGCGCGAGAGCGACGATGAGAACCGATAGAGAATTGTTGTTGTTCATAAGTTTTGGGATTGAGTCCCATTACTCTGCGCCCTCGTCATAAATCCCTTCAACCAGCAAAATGTAACATTTCTTGGATTTTCGTAACAGTGGGAAACGAAAGGCATGAATGCGAAAATGCCCGCCCAGATGACAGAAAGACTGCTGAGGAATTCAGTGCGATCAGATTTTACTGAAACACTTTCTCGACGCGAAAGAACGCTTTGGGCGAGGTTCTGTCAACTCCGCTATAGAGATACGGACCGGTTTCCGTGTCCAGCGTTTCCCAATCCACAAGATTCGTGGACATCTGAAGCATATTGGTGCCACCCGGCGGACAGGTTCCGATTGCGGCCCAATCCTCACCAGAACGAATCAGATAAGTTCGCAAAGCATTGCATTCGCCTTTTGGAAGCAAGCGCGCGATGTTCTCGACTCCAATCCAATCCCGGTTGTCGAAACTGCCACCGACCAGAATCCGTCCATCACTCTGAATCGCCAATGCGCGCACGCCATCCAATCCTCCCAGACCGATGCCCGGATCAAAACATGGGTCAACGTGTCCTTCGGAATCCAGCCGCGCAATATGCCGTCTCCAGTAACCTCCAACTTCCTGAAAGACTCCGGCGATAACAATTTTCCCATCAGGTTGCACAAGATTCGCCCTGACGAATGCGCCACTCAAAGACGGGAAATCAACCTCGTCCGCGTCGAAAATCACGTCCCATTGCAACGATGGAGTCAATTCCGCGACCGCTTTCTCCACATTTGATCCGGCAAATTTCAAAGAGCCACCGACAAGGATATTTCCGTTCGCCAATTGCGTCAGAGAAAAAACCGTCGAATTGGTGGCCAATGGTTGAATCATTGTCTCGTCCACCTGACCGTCTTCGCGCAGCCGGGCGAGACCGGAATACGACGGGATCCCGAGATGTTGAAAACTTCCTCCAGCCAAAATCATCCCGTTTGTGAGAGGCAACAGGGCAAAAACACTGTAGAACATCGTATTCGTGCGGAGGAACGAAGTATCCAGTTGTCCGTCAGGTTCAAAACGCGAAAACCGGCTCAACACCTGATAAGAAACGATTTTCTCACTCGCAGTCACAATTTTCCCATCCGGTTGAACACAAACCGTCCGGACAATTTCGTCGCTCTCGAAATTCGTGCCCGCGTCAAAACTTAAATCCACGGAACCATCCGGCATCAACCGGCCAAGATCATGGCGCGCGACACCCTGCAAATGGGTGAATTCGCCGGCAACCAGAATTTTGCCATCCGGCAATTGCAGCAAACGATTGACGATTCCATCCGTTCCAGAGCCGAACGAACTGTCCGGTTCGCCGTTGCTGTTGAGGCGCGCGAGGTAGGCGCTCGTTTTTCCGCCAATCTCCGTAAATTCTCCACCGACTAAAATTTTCCCGTTCGTCTGCACCAGAATCGCGTTCACCGCGCCATTTGCTCCCGCGCCGACCTGAAACGAAGAATCAAAAAGCGAATCCTGACCCAAAACTGAAAAGGCGAGACCGGACAACAAAAAAAACGCAAGAGCGAAGCTTTTCATAAAAATTTCAGCGGGGAACAACGATTTGAGATTAGAAGATTGCTTTGGCGTCGTCAAGTTTTTTGAAAATCCATTCACGCCGGTGCCAATTGATTTATTCAATTTCCACCTTTTCCCGGACAACACTTTTCCATCGCACCCAGTTCTCGCGGATGAATTCCGATGCGGGTCGGTTGTTCAGACTCCACGGAAGTTGTCTTGCGTTCAGGCCGACGAAATGCACGCCGCATTTTCCGGGATTAGGCGCGTGCGGCGGAAATGGCGAGCAGATGCTCACGTCCGCCGCGCTTACAACGTGCGGATTTCCCGCGCGCCCGATCGCCGCGACCTGCAAGCCTTGTTCATCCAGTTCGGATTGCAGCGCAACGGGATTTTCCCTCAACTCGGTTTTCAGAACGCGCTCGAAATCCAGACCGGGCGGCAATCCGCGAATTCCCGAATTGCGCGGCTCGTTTCCGCATCGTTCGGAAAATTTTCCAAAACAGCGGCAAACGTCCTCCGCGATCAGGCGTCCGTCCGGATTTTCCATCCATCGCTTCAATCCCTCCGGTGCGCTCCAGAGAATGCAGTCGTTGTCCAGCGACAATTCATGGCATTCAGGAAACAACCGCACCGGCGCGAATTTCCAGCCCACGCCCTCGGACATTCCGCCGTCCAGATGATCGCGCAAAAACGGCGGAATATCGTTTCGCGAAATCCTGAGCCATTGGACAAATTCGGGAATTTCGCCGGTCCATTCCCGAGCGCGATGGATTTCAACCGAATTCACGCAAACGGCGTAAAGCGATGACGTACCGAATATTTTACACGCGCCGAGAATTGAAAAACGGAGCGCCTGAAATCCCTCGGCGCTCACATTTCCAATTGTCCAACGAATCCCGATCCGAGCGGCTGCATTCACGAAAAAACCTGCGCGCTTTTTCCGTCGCCGCCAATCGGGTCAACCCGTCCGTTGCGCGGGCGTGAATTTACTCATGCCGATATGACAGTTGCCCGAGCGCGCTTCATCGTTTAGTTTCCTTCACCCTGAAACTTGAACCTGTGAAGAATTTGTTTTGATGAAAGACGCAGAGATGAATAAAAACGAAGAAGCGACGGCCGCCGAGACGCTGGTTCCCATCGAACCGGAAACCATCGCGCCCGAGCAGCTCGAGGAATTGAAAACACGCGCCGAGAAGGCCGACGAAAACTGGGAACGCTATGTCCGAACGATGGCCGATTTCGAGAATTTCAAAAAACGCGCCGCGCGCGAAAAGCAGGACGCCATCAAATTCGCCAACGAATCGCTGATCGAAAAACTCGTTCCGGTTCTCGATAATTTTGAAATGGCCATCGCCGCCACACAATCCAACGCCGCGAATTCCGGCGATGCCGCGCAATCGCTGCAAACCGGCGTCTCGATGATTCATCAGCAGTTCAAAAAGACCCTGGCCGAAGCCGGCCTTGAGGAAATCAACGCCGCCGGACAGCCGTTCGATCCAAACTGGCACGAAGCCGTTTCCGAGCAGGAAACGGCCGACGTTCCCGAAGGCCAGGTTGTCCAGCAATTGCGAAAAGGTTACAAACTCCGCGAACGGTTGTTGCGGCCCGCCACAGTCGTCGTCGCCAAAAACCCCGCATCCTGATCCATGGCCAAACGCGATTATTACGAAGTGCTGGGCGTCGCCCGCACCGCCGGAGCCGAGGAAATCAAAAAAGCCTACCGCAAACTCGCGGTGAAATTTCATCCGGACAAAAATCCCGGTGACAAGGCCGCCGAGGAAAAATTCAAAGAACTCAGCGAGGCGTACGAAGTCTTGAACGACGCGCAAAAACGCAGCGCCTACGATCAATACGGCCATGCCGCGTTTGATCGCCGCGCCGGCGGAGGTTTTGGCCGCGCGACCGGCGGTTTTCACGATCCGTTCGAGATTTTCCGCGAAGTGTTCGGCGGCGGAAATATGTTCGACGATCTGTTTGGCAGCGGACGTTCCGATCCGTCCCAGCCGCAACGCGGCGACGATCTCCGTTACGACATGGAGATTACATTTGAAGAGGCCGCGAACGGTTGCGAAAAGGAAATTTCCGTCACCAAACCGGATCGCTGCGAGGTCTGCCACGGCTCCGGCGCCGAAAGCGGCTCAGGTTCCAAAACGTGTCCGACCTGCGGCGGTCGCGGGCAGATCATCAGTTCGCGCGGGATTTTCAGCATCGCCCAAACCTGTCCGCATTGTCAGGGATCGGGGCGCGTTATTGAAAGACCCTGCAAAGCGTGTCACGGAAACGGAAGGCGCGAAAGAACTTCAAAAATCAAATTGCGAATTCCCGCCGGCGTGGACAGCGGTTCGCGATTGCGCTCGTCCGGAAACGGCGAAGCGGGATTTCGGGGCGGGCCATCGGGCGATTTGTATGTCGTTTTGCATGTCAAGCCGCACGAGATTTTTCAACGCGACGGCGACGATTTGCTTTGCGAAGTTCCGGTAAGTTTTGTGCAGGCCGCGCTGGGCGCCGAAATCGAAGTGCCGACCCTGACCGGAAAATCGGAAATCCGGATTCCGCCCGGCACGCAGCCCGGAACGATGTTCCGGCTCAAAGGAAAAGGCGTGAAAAATGTCCAGGGCTACGGCCACGGAGATTTGCACGTGCGAGTCAATGTCGAAGTGCCGACGCGCCTTTCGTCCGAGCAAAAAGCCAAGCTCCAGGAATTCGCCGAACTTTGCAACGGCAAGGAAAGCCCGATGAGCCAAAGCTTTTTCGAGAAGGCGAAAAATCTTTTCCACTGATTTCGCATTTGGGGTTTGCGATTGGCGATGACGCGTGACGACTTAAAATTTCGTAATTCGTAATCATCATTGCAATGCACCGCTTTTATCTGCCACCGAATGAATGCCAGTCCGGTCCGTTGATTTTGCGCGGAACCGAAGCGCATCACGCGTTACATGTGCTGAGATTGCGCCCGGGCGAAGAGGTCACGGTTTTAAACGGAACAGGCGGAGAATTTCTCTGCGAAGTTCGGGATTGCCATCGAGATACCGTTGAGCTTCACACGCTGGAAAAACGCGACATCGCTCCCCTGCCGTATAAAATCACTTTGCTGCAAGCCATTCCCAAAGGAAAAATCATCGAAGCGATTATTCAAAAAGCGACGGAGCTTGGCGTCAGCCGGATCGTGCCGCTGCTTTCCGAACGCGTGGCGACGCGATTGGACGATGACGACGCAAAAAGCAAAGCGGAAAAATGGCAACACGTTGCGATTGAAGCGATCAAACAATGCGGCTCGGCATGGCTGCCTTCGGTGGAAAAGCCCGTGACGCCCGCTGAATTTCTCGCGCGCGGAGAAATTTTTGAATTGCCGTTGATCGCATCGCTTCAGCCCGGCAGCCGTCATCCGCGCGGCTATTTTGACGCGTTTCAAAAAGAACGGAATCGCGCGCCGGAATCGGTTTGCATCTGGGTCGGTCCCGAAGGCGATTTCACGCGGGACGAAGTTCTCGCGGCGGAGAACGCCGGCGCGAAACCCGTCACGCTCGGGCGTCTGGTGCTTCGCAGCGAAACGGCGGCCATCTATTGTCTTTCATTTCTCAATTACGAATTGCAGGCGCGGGCGGAAAACCGATTTGCCGCGTGATTTGAACCCCACATTCTCCGGGGTAAGTACGTCCGGCCCGCAAGGGTTCTTCCCCATATTTTCCGGAAGGGTTTGGAGCAAAAGTCTGGCTCGTATGAAAAAAAAAATCTGTTCTATCCGGGATCCTGGGTTGCGGTGTGTTGGCTTTCGCGGTGGCCGCCCCGGCCCAGCCTCGCTCGGTCAAAAATGCTGAGAGATACGATGCGAAATTCGTGCTCACAGCGACACCTGACGCGCCCTCCGGCGCGAAAGGCAATGGGGAACTGAACTCGACAAGTCGCGGCACCAACGAAACAACAACGTTGAAACTGAAAACCATCGGTTTGGACGCGGGCGATTACACAGTCACAGGCGTGAATTCCAGCGGCGGAACCGAACCGCTCGGACAATTCACGATTGAAAACAAAGGAAAAGGCAGGGGAAAATTGAGCAGCGTCAGCAAGGCGGATATTTCCGGCGTTGACATCAGCGACCTGACGCAACTCGTGGTCGCCGATGCGAATGGAACAGCAATGCTTGAAGGAGATCTCGCGGACACCTCCGGCAGATCGCGGGCAAATTTCAACGCAAGAGTTCCCATCATTCCGGGCGTGGCGGCGCCGGACGCGACGGGATTTGCCAGATTAAGAACAACGACGAAAAAAGGTGTCGAGAAAAACAGATTTACGTTGCTCGGCTCGAAATTTCCGCCGAATTCCACCTTCACAGTTGTCGCGGATGGAACGGACGCCGGCACGGTGACA
>DASSNZ010000368.1:0-4267 GCA_035701135.1 Verrucomicrobiia bacterium | reverse complement strand
CGACGCACGTTCGAACCATTCACGCGCTCGATGTTTTCCGCGGCGGCGCGGAAAACGGCGCCCGTGGCGGGCGCGCTCCCCAAAACTAAATTTAATCAAAAATGAAATCCCAAACTCTAAACTGGCGCAGCATCATTCCCGCGATGACCGTATTCAAATCCGGTTACAGCGTGGACCGCGAACTCGTCCGGATCTCGGGGAGCACACCCGCCCCGGGTGTTCCTGGACGCGCCTCGCGTCCAGCCGTTGCGCGTGAAACTGCGACGCACGTTCGAACCATTCACGCGCTCGATGTTTTCCGCGGCGGCGCGGAAAACGGCGCCCGTGGCGGGCGCGCTCCCCAAAACTAAATTTAATCAAAAATGAAAACCCAAACTCTGAACTGGCGCGGCGTTATTCCCGCGATGACCACCGCATTCAAACCCGATTACAGCGTGGACCTCGCGTTCATCGCCAAACACGCGCGCTGGCTGATTGACAGCGGTTGCGCCGGCATCGTTGCGCTCGGATCGCTCGGCGAAAGCGCCACGCTGCGTTTCGACGAAAAAATCGCGATTCTCAAAACACTCGTCGCCGCGCTCGACGGCAAAGCGCCCGTCGTCGCGGGCATTGCGTCGCTGAGCACGATGGAAGCGGTGGACCTCGCGCGCGCCGCCGCGGACGCGGGTTGTTCCGGCCTGATGGTGCTGCCGCCGTATGTATATTCGAGCGATTGGCGCGAGATGAAAGCGCATGTGCAGCCGGTGATTCGCGCGACGAAACTTTCCTGCATGTTGTACAATAATCCGGTTTCGTACAAGACCGATTTCCTGCCGGAACAAATCAAGGAACTCGCGGACGAAAACGCGAATCTTCACGCCGTAAAGGAATCCAGCGCGGACGTGCGGCGCGTGACGGCGTTGAAGGCGATTTGCGGAAACCGGCTGGCGTTGTTCGTCGGCGTGGACGATGCGATTGTTGAAGGCGTTCGCGCCGGAGCGGTCGGATGGATCGCCGGTCTCGTGAACGCGTTTCCGAAAGAATCGGTCGCGCTTTACAATTACGCGATTCGCGGCGAGGCAAAAAAAGCGGACGCGCTTTACAAATGGTTCCTGCCATTGCTGCGTATGGACACGGTCCCGAAGTTCGTCCAACTGATCAAACTCGTGCAGCAGGAAGTCGGCTGGGGGCACGAACGCGTCCGCGCTCCGCGATGCGTGATGGCCGGACCAGAACGCAAGGCGGCGTTGGAGACTTTGAAAATGGCATTAAAAAGCCGGCCAAAAATTTGACCGCCGCCCGGCGCGGATTTGAAGAAATCTTTGAAACGCATTACACAATGAACACGTATTGAATCTCCCGGATTCGCATAAAAAAATTCGTGTTAAATTGTGTTCATCCGTGATTTGGATTTTGGATTTTTAAAATTATGAAACTCGAAGGCACATCAATCATTGGACATCGCCGCGCGAAAGCGGCGGGAAAACCCATGCCCGCCGTCAATCCCGCAACGGGTGAAACATTGCAACCGGATTATTTTTTCGCGACGAAAGCGGATGCCGACGCCGCCGCGAAACTGGCCGGCGAAGCGTTTCTGGAATACAGCCGCTGGCCCGCGAAACGCCGCGCGGGATTGCTCCGGCGCATCGCGGAATTGCTCGAGGAAAACGCGGCGGAAATCGTCGAGCGCGGCCATCTGGAAACCGCGTTGCCGGTCGCGCGATTGCAAAGCGAACTGGCGCGAACGTGTTTTCAATTGCGCCTTTACGGCGAATCCGTCGTGACCGGTTTATCGCTCGGCGCGCGGATTGATCACGCGGATCCGAATCGCAAGCCGCAGCCGAAAGCGGATTTGCGTTCGATCATGGTTCCGCTCGGTCCGGTGGTTGTTTTCAGTTCGACCAATTTTCCGCTGGCATATTCCGTCGCGGGCGGCGACACCGCGTCCGCGCTCGCGGCAGGTTGCCCGGTGATTATCAAAGTGAACCAGGGACATCCCGGAACTTCGGAACTGGTCGGTTTGCTCGTGCAACAGGCCGCGCGCGAATGCGACGCGCCGGAGGGAATTTTTTCGCTGATTCACGGCGCGGGCCAGGATGTCGGAATCGCGCTGGTGAAAAATCCTTTCATCAAAGCCGTTGGTTTCACCGGATCGCAGGCCGGCGGACGCGCGCTGATGGATGCCGCCGCCGCGCGGCCGGAACCGATTCCGGTTTACGCGGAAATGGGCAGCATCAATCCGGTTTTCCTGTTGAATCGCGTCATGGAAAAGAAGGCAGAGGAAATCGCCACGGGATTGCATAATTCGGTGACGCTCGGCGTCGGGCAATTCTGCACAAATCCCGGATTGATTTTCGTTCAACGCGGCGATGCGTCGAAAACATTTCTTGAAAAACTGGAAAAACTCATGTCCGCGACCGCGCCCGGCACGATGCTCACCGCGAGTTTGTGCGCCTCGTATCAACATGGCGTCGAAAAATTTTCGCAAACGCCCGGAGTTCGCCGCGCGGCCAGCGTGGCTTCCGCCGGAAAAACGCAGGGCGGCGCGGCGTTGTTCGTGACCGACGCGGCGACGTTTCTCGGCAACAAAAATCTCATGGAGGAAGTTTTCGGCCCGGCGACGCTCGTGGTCGAATGCGTTTCGCGCGAGGAAATGCTCGCGTCGGCCCGCGTCATCGAAGGCCAACTCACCGCGACGCTTCACGGAACACCGGAGGACTTTTCGGAAAACCGGGAATTGATTTCCATTCTCGCGGTGCGGGCGGGACGGCTGGTTTGCAATGGTTTTCCGACGGGCGTGGAAGTTTCCCATGCGATTGTCCACGGCGGACCTTATCCCGCGACATCCGACGGCCGTTCAACTTCCGTCGGCACGCGCGCGGTGGAACGGTTTCTTCGTCCGCTGTGCTTTCAGAATTTTCCCGACGCGTTGCTGCCGGAGGAATTAATGGAATCCAATCCGCTCGAAGTGATGAGACTGGTTGACGGCAAGCCCGCCTGACGTCGAACTGATTCAGTTGGAATAATCGTCGTCAACCGGCATGAACAGGCTTGCCATCCAATTCGCATCGCGCATAATGGCGCGGCAATCACGCATTGCGACTTGCAAAAAGTTCGGGACTCTTCGAGTTTCCACTGTGGTTTGGCAGGATAGCTCAGTCGGTAGAGCAGAGGACTGAAAATCCTTGTGTCCCCGGTTCGATTCCGGGTCCTGCCACCATTTTTTCTCCCGCAACTGGAAGAAAATTCCATCGGCAGTTTTCAGCCGAAATTCCAGACGAAATTCCGTCGCAAAATAAAATTTCGGATTTCCGCATCCGAAATTTCCCGGCCCGCTCACGCCTGGGATGGAGCGGTCGAAAGCGGATTTTGCGTCGTCCGTTCCTCGCCGGCGGAAAACAGCGCCACAGGTTTGTAACCGCCTTTCGTTTTGAAATAACCGAGCAGTATCAGATAGCAGACAAACGTGAACACCGGAAACAGCGCCACTTTGCCGAGCGCGCTGAATTGCGCGGCCGTCGTGGCAGTGGCGATTTCCTCTTTCGATGTTTCATCCTGGATGGCGGCGCTTTTCACCGGGTCAATTGCGTTGTAGCTGCCTAACAAATAATCTTTCCGCACTGCCACCGTTTCATAAAGCGCGGGATTTTTCGCCTGCAATTGATGCGTGGCGGAGGATTCCTGCAAAAACCCGATGAACGGCGCGCCGAGAATTCCCACCGCGAGCATTCCAATTCCGCCAACGGCATTCAGCGTGAGCGCGCCGCCTTTGGGACATTGTTCGGAAGTCAGCCCGAGAATCGTCGGCCAGAAAAATGTTTTGCCGATGCCATAAAGCGTCGCCGCCGCGAAAATCGCCAGCATTCCGGCATTTGCCGTCCGGGAAAGCAACGCGAGTCCGATAGCCGCGACCGCCGAACACGTGGCCAGCAATCCGAGCGGAGAAAGTTTATGAATGAGCGGCCCGGCGGAAAATCGAAGCACCAGCATGATGGCCGAAGTGTAAACCAGCACCCACGCGGGATTATAGCCGGCGGCCTGCATCGGCGTTTGCATGAGCGACGTAATCCAGCCGTCCGTTCCCAATTCGGTGATCGCCTGCGGCATCATGATGATGATGAGAAACGCCAGAATCAAACGGCCAAACGATTTTGTAATCGCCGCGAAAGCCAGCACCACCGCTCCGATTGCAACCCACACCGCCGTTTCGCTCCAGCCAAACACCTGTCCCAATTGCGCCAGAACCAGTCCGAATCCCACGAGCGCCCCGAACGCGCCGAGTTCCTTA
>DASSNZ010000367.1:0-8295 GCA_035701135.1 Verrucomicrobiia bacterium | reverse complement strand
TTCGGCGTTCGGTTCTGGCGATTTTTATTATCACGCTGGTTCTGGCCGCGATCAACGCCGCCGAGCCGCTGATTTTAAAATATATTTTCGACAATCTTGCTCCGCATCGCACGACTCATGTGCTGTTTCTTGGAATCGTGTTATTGCTTGCGCTCGGTGTTTTTCGGGAAATCGCGACCGCGTTTTCCAGTTGGCTGACCTGGCACGCGCGGCTCGGCATTCATTATTCTTTGCTGGAAAGCACCGTCGAACGGCTGCATCGAATGCCGCTCGGTTTTCATCAGGCGGACGGCGTCGGCGCGATCATGACCAAACTCGATCGCGGCATTCAGGGTTTCCTCACCGGCATCACGGAAATTCTTTTTAATATTTTTCCCGCAATTCTGTATCTCGCGATTTCCATCGTCGTCATGGTCAGATTGAACTGGAAACTCGCGGTGATCGTCATGTGTTTTCTCCCGGTGCCGGCAATCATCGCGGCGCTCGCCGGGCCGGAACAAAACCGTCGCGAACGCGATCTGCTCGACAAATGGTCTCGGATTTATTCGCGTTTCAATGAAGTGCTTTCCGGAATTGTCACCGTGCGAAGTTTTTCGATGGAGGACGCGGAAAAACAACGTTTCCTGAAGGACGTGAACGCAGCCAATCAGGTGGTGATTCGCGGCGTCGGACGCGACACCGGCCTGGGCGCGGCGACGAATCTCGTGGTCACGTTTGCGCGCATCGCGGCAATCGCGCTGGGCGGAATGCTGGTTCTGAAAGACACGATTACCGTCGGCACGCTCATCGCGTTTCTCGGTTACGTCGGCGGATTGTTCGGCCCGGTGCAGGGATTGACCGGCATTTATCAAACGATCCAGCGCGCGTATGTCTCGCTCGATGAAATTTTTTCCATTCTCGATTTTCAGGAACATCTGGGCGACGCGCCCAATGCGATGGAAGTGACGAACGTGAAAGGACGCATGAGTTTTGAAGGCGTGAAATTTCATTATGAAGATCCGAATCGCCCGATTCTGAACGGAATTGATCTGGAAGTGAATGCCGGCCAGACGCTGGCAATTGTCGGTCCGAGCGGCTCGGGAAAAACGACTTTGATGGCATTGGCGATGCGGTTTTACGATCCGCAGGAGGGCGCAATTCGCCTCGACGGTCATGATCTCCGCACGCTCAAACAACGTTCGCTTCGGCGCAACATCGGAACCGTGTTGCAGGATCCCCTGCTCTTCAATGACACCGTGCGAAACAACATCGCGTATGGCCGGCCCGAGGCATCCATCGAACAGGTCAAAGAAGCCGCGCGCGCGGCGAACGCCTACAACTTTATTTCGCATCTGCCTGAAACGTACGAAACCATGGTGGGAGAACGCGGGAGCCGCCTTTCCGTCGGCGAACGCCAGCGCATCGCCATCGCCCGCGCGTTGCTGAAAGATCCGCCGATTCTCGTGCTCGATGAAGCGACGAGTTCGCTCGACGCGGAATCCGAAGCGCTCGTTCAGGAAGCGCTGGATCGGCTGATGAAAGGGCGGACGACATTCGTCATCGCGCACCGGCTTGCGACGGTGGTGCACGCGGATCGAATCATTGTCTTGAAACACGGCCTCATCGCCGAATCCGGAACGCACGATGAATTGATGCGACGGCGTGGATATTATTCGACGCTGGTCGAGCGCCAGACGCGCGGGCTGATTCGGAATGAAGGGGAGTAAATTTTTCGAGAATCGGCCTGAACGACTTTGTTTTGACTTCTGACGCGGCAATTTTTGGCTTCATCATTCACGTCGTTTGGCAATTTTAAACTTTGAATTTTTCTCTCGCCAGCAATGAAGTGGTGTGATTCGCTGTTGCGAAAATTGCCCGGGACGATGCGGTAAATCGTGAATTGCCGCGCCCGGCTGAATCTGAAGCGAACAACCAAAAACCACTATGCAGCAAATCCATCTTGGCGGAATAGACTACACGATCCTGGTGATTTACTTCGGGTTCGTGCTCGGCATCGGCTGGGTTTTGAAACGCTACATGAAAGGCAGCGCGGATTTCTTCCTTTCAGGCCGTTCGATTCCCGCGTGGGTGACGGGGCTGGCGTTTCTCTCGGCGAATCTTGGCGCGCAGGAAGTCATCGGCATGGCGGCGAGCGGCGCGAAATACGGAATCATGACGAGCCATTTCTACTGGGTCGGCGCGATTCCCGCGATGGTTTTCCTGGCGATTTTCATGATGCCGTTTTACTACGGCTCGAAGGCGCGTTCGGTGCCGGAATATTTGAAATTGCGGTTCGACGAAAAAACGCGCGGTTTCAACGCCATTTCGTTTGCGATCATGACGGTGTTTTCCTCGGGAATTTCGATGTACGCGCTGGCGCGATTGCTGGAAATTTTGTTGAACTGGAATTTCCATTTCAGCATCGCCATTTCCGCAATCATCGTGCTGATTTATATTTTCCTCGGCGGCCTGACTTCCGCGATTTACAACGAAGTGCTTCAATTTTTCATGATCGTGCTCGGCTTTACTCCGCTGGTGATTCTGGCGTTGAAAGACGTCGGCGGCTGGCACGCGCTGAAAGAAAAATTGATTCCTGTCGCGACGAGCCAGGGATTCGCGCCCGGCACCTGGACAGATTCGTGGATCCACATGAACGGCGCTCTGGACAACCCGATGGGCGTCGGCTGGTTCGGAATGATCATGGGCCTGGGCTTCGTGTTGTCATTCGGTTATTGGTGCACCGACTTTCTCGTGGTGCAGCGCGCAATGGCGGCGGATTCCATGTCCGCAGCGCGGCGAACTCCGTTGATCGCGGCAATTCCAAAAATGCTTTTTCCCGCGCTGGTCATTTTGCCCGGCATGATCGCCGTCGCGATCAACTTTTCGAGCGGCAACCATTTCCTGCCGCTCGCGAAGGATGGAACGCCGGATTACAATATGACGATTCCCGTGATGCTGATTAAATATTTCCCAACCGGCCTGCTGGGTCTTGGATTTACCGCGCTGATGGCGTCATTCATGTCCGGCATGGCGGGAAACGTCACGGCGTTCAACACGGTTTGGACTTACGACATTTACCAGAGCTACATCGCGCCGGGAAAATCCGACACGCATTATTTGTGGATGGGCCGGTGGGCAACGGTCGTGGGCATTCTGATCAGCGTGGGTTGCGCGTATGCCGCATCCGCATTCAACAACATCATGGACATGCTGCAACTCGTGTTCGGGTTTGTGAACGCGCCGCTGTTCGCGACATTCCTGCTCGGCATGTTCTGGAAACGCACAACGGGCCACGGCGCGTTTTTTGGACTGATCAGCGGCACGATTGGAGCGGCTTTATTTCACGGGATGGCGCTCCCGCAAGGGGCCACTCCCGGAATTAAGGGTGGATGGATAATCTCAATTGGTGAATTTGCTGCAATTGCATTATTTGTTTGGGCGGTGTTTCTGTGCATCTTTGGAACTTCGCTGATTTATGTTTCGCGAAGTGAAAACCCAGGTGCGAATGGATTTCGCATTAAGTTAGGAAAACTATTTGTGCAGATTTTATCTCCTGCTTTGGCTTTTTGCAGTATTATCGCGCTATGTCATCCTAATAGAGGGCTTCTCTTCCACAGCGAAATGGGTCAAAACTTTTGGATGGCGATTGTCGCGTGGAGTACTTGTTTTATAGTGACTATTCTTGTTTCTCTCGCGACGAAACGGAACAAATCCGACGAGGAATTAAAAGGCCTCGTTTATTCGCTCACCGCAAAACCAAAAACGGAAAACGAGCCGTGGTACAAACAACCGGTCACGCTGGGAATTCTGGTGCTTCTCGCCACAATCGTGCTCAACATCATTTTCTGGTAAACCTCGACTCAATCGCTTATGAATTTTGATCTTCGTTATCCAATTGGAATCATGTTTACCGTGTTCGGCGCGATCCTCGCCGTGTTCGGACTGACCAGCGGAAGCAGCGACATTTACCAGGCCCATTCGCTCGGCATCAACATCAATCTCATTTGGGGAATCGTGCTGCTGGTTTTCGGATTGTTCATGCTGGCTTTGGCGGTTCGCGCCTCCAAAAAACCCGGTCCGCCAAAAAAATGAACTGGGGAGCGCGCCCGCCCTCAGGCGCAGTTTTCCGCGCCCTCGCGGAAAACCGAGGACACGCGAGATATTCGGCGCGTATCGAAAATCTCGTGACACGAAACTGAACAACAAAGTTCGGCAACATCGCGTCGGATTCGCCGGAAATTTCCTTCCCGGAAAAATTATTTCACGTCCGCAAATCCCTCGGCCATCGCCACGGCTTTGAGCATCGCCTTGGCTTTATTGACGGTTTCCTGATGTTCGGATTCCGGCGTTGAATCGTTCACCCAACCGCCGCCGGCCTGCACGTAAGCCTTGCCGTCCTTGATCAATGCCGTGCGAATCGTAATGCAGCAATCCAGATTTCCGCTGAAGGAAAAATAACCCACGCATCCGCCGTACGGACCGCGCGCCGTCTGTTCCATTTCGGAAATAATCTGCATCGCGCGGATTTTTGGCGCGCCGCTCAAAGTGCCGGCGGGAAACGTCGCGCGCATCAAATCATACGGCGTCTTGTCGCCGGACAATTTTCCCTCGACCTGCGAAACGATGTGCATGACATGGCTGTATCGCTCAATGATCATCAGGTCTTTGACTTCCACGCTGCCGAAATCGCAAACGCGGCCAAGATCATTTCGCGCGAGATCCACGAGCATCACGTGTTCGGCGCGTTCTTTGGGATCCGCGAGCAATTCCTTTTCGAGCGCGAGATCTTCCTGCGTCGTCTGCCCGCGACGGCGCGTGCCGGCAATCGGGCGGATTTCCACAACGCCTTCCTCGCAACGCACGTGAATTTCCGGCGAAGCGCCCACAAGCGAAAAGCCGTTCAGTTCCAGCAGAAACATGTACGGCGACGGATTGATGGAACGCGCGGCGCGATAAATATCCAACGGCGCGGCTTTCACCGGCGTGGAAAAACGCTGCGAACCGACGACCTGAATGATGTCGCCGGCAGTGATGTATTTTTTGGCTTTCTGAACGTTCGCGAAAAATTTTTCCTTCGGCACATTGGATTCAAAGGAAACCGGCGGAACGTCGTCCGGAATGGTGACGGGCCGATGTTCGCTCGGTTGTTCGAGCAGCGAAATCAATCGCTCAATTTCCGAAACCGCATTTTCGTAGGCGTCCTGTGGATTGGGAAAATCATCAACGAACGCATTGACCAGAACCGTGATCGTCTGCGCCACGCGGTCGAAAATCAGAAGCTCGTCCGCAATTAGAAAATACATGACCGGCGTCCCGAGATCATCGCGCGGCGGACGCGGAACAACCGGCTCGATGTCATGGATAAATTCGTAGCCAATGAAACCGACCGCGCCGCCGGTGAAACGCGCCAACCCTGGAACCGGAACCGCGCGATATTTTTTCATCACAAGCTCGACCACTTCGAGTCCGTCTTTCACGCGCGCGCCCTCTCCCTGCACGTGACCCTCACCCCGGCCCTCTCCAATCGGATGGGAGAGGGTGGCCGAAGGCCGGGAGAGGGCTTCGCTTCCAACCTCAAAACGTTCCGTCACTTTACCGTTTTCAATGAATTCAACACGATTTCCGTCCTGCCGGATAATCGCGCGCGGATTGCAACCGACAAATGAATAGCGCCCGAGGTGTTCCGCGCCTTCAACCGATTCGAATAAAAATGATTCGCCCTGCCCGCGAATTTTGCGATACGCTGAAAGCGGTGTTTCGATGTCGGCCAGCAAACGCCGCGTAACGGGAATCACGTTGCCTTGCGCCGTCAGTTTCAGAAATTCGTCGGGCCTGGGTGAATACATTTGGATCGCGTTTCGATTTATTTATCCGAACTTTGAGAAGGTTCGCAGGCGCACGCGCCATTGAGCGGAATGACCTGAATCGGCGCGTCGCTCACGAACGCTCGATTTTTCGCCGCCGCAAGTTCTCGCACCGTGGCCCGGCGAATGCGCCAGAACGCCAGCAACGTATAAAACGCGACGGCTCCCGCGTAACCGATAATGCCCATTCCAATCGAAAACGGAATGAGCCATCGGCGGCTGAAATAAATGACCGCGGCGCCGACGGCCGCCGTGAGCAAAGTGTTTCCCGCGAGACAAATCAAATACGTCGTGACGCGCGTCTCCTGAATTCGCGAGACGTACCAGTCGCGATACGCTTCCTCGCCGAGCGAACGCATCAGCCAGGCGGATTGGAAATTGCGCGCGGCGACAAGCACGCTCGTGGTGCTGAGGACGATTGCGGACAACGCGGAAAATGCCAGTCCGACACTAATAACAACGTTCAACGCCACGCCCCAGCGCCAGCCCATTTTTTTCGCGATGGGATTTCCCTCCAGCACCAGATTTGGAGTGGCCATCCACGTGCTGAAAAAATCCATGCCGCGCGAGAACAACAGCACGAGCAGAAAAACAAAATAAGCCTTGCTGCCAAATGGAATAAGGTCATTCATGATTTTTAGCCGTGAACATTGGGCAAGAAACCCAACAAAGAAGGCGAAGCGCTTTGGCGCGCGGCATTCTCTGATTCGCGAATCGGTTTCATGTCAGATTCTTGTGTATTTTTTGCGGCAAGAGCCAACCGTTATTTTTCGTAGTCTGCTCAGGTGTATTTAATCACCGGTAATGTTTCACTGAAAATTACGTCCGCTATTGGACAATTTCAAAAATTCATCGGCCATTGGCGAATGCACGACAATTAAGGATGATGAATTATCAAGGAAGAAACAAACAATTTGCGCAGGTGAATTAAATACATTTGAAGATGTTCAGCCGCCCTGCGGGGATTGTTCTGTTGCGATCTCTGATCCGCAGTTGAAATGGCAAAACGAAACGGAATCCGTCCCAACGGGACGACCGAAAATCATTTCCACAAATACCGTTCGTCGTATTCAACGCCGTGTTTTTTCAACAACATCAAAAATTCCTCCTGAAACGTCATTTTGCGATGATGCCCCGGCTGCCCGCGAATATAGGCGATGGTTTTATCCAATTGCGATACGCTGACGCTGAACGCGCCATATTCTTCCTGCCACGAAAACAATTTTTGATCGGGAAACGTTTCGTGAATCCATTTTGACGAACCGCCTTTGATAAGCTGCATCGCTTTGGAAATCGGAACAGTTGCGGGCAGTGAAAGCAAAATGTGAACGTGGTCGGCCACGCCGCCGATTTCCAGCGCCGTCATTTTATTTTGCCGTGCAATGCCGCCGAGAAACGGCCAGAGACGTTCTTGCAAGTCCGGCGTGATGAATGGACGCCGTTCTTTGGTGCTGAACACGCAATGAAAACAGGCGCTGATGTAAGACATGGCGGATTAAGCATGATGAGTTTTGAAAAAAGAAACAAATAATTTGAGGCATTTCCAATTCCGCAGAATTTTCGTCCGTGGAAATTGGTCGCAGGGTTTCTGTGTTCGCACAACATTTCAATTTAGCAGGGAGTTTTTCTTGCGCCAACGGCGCGCATGAAAATAGCCCGCCGTTTTAACGGCGGGTGTGCATCCAAAAATAAAATTCGTCCCAACGGGACGATTGAAACGGGTGAATTTATTGCGGGTTTTTCAGCGGTCCCTGCGGGACTCGTCAATTTGCGATTCAAAACCCGCAGTTGAAACTGCGGGCTATTTTCAATTCGTCCCTGCGGGACGAAATGCGGCGCCAAAGCGAGGAAAACGATTTACTTTTTCTTCCCGTAAATCTCCTCCGGCTTTTGCAGTTGCGTTTCGGTGATTTTGAAATCCGCGCAGCCGTCCTGAATCGAGCGAAAAAAGCATGACTGATAACCTTCGTGGCAGGCCGCGCCAATCTGCTCAACCTGAATCAACAACGTGTCGCCGTCGCAATCAAACGCGATGTCTTTTACGGTTTGCGTGTGGCCGCTTTCCTCGCCTTTCATCCAGAATTTCTGGCGCGAACGGCTCCAGAAATGCGTCTTGCCGCTCTCGATGGTTTTTTCCAGTGACGCGCGATTCATCCACGCCATCATTAACACACGGCCAGTTTTCTGTTCCTGAATAATCGCCGGAATCAGCCCGTTCGAATCGAATTTCAATTTTTCGTAAACATTCATAGTTTCACCGCGAACGCGGAGACGACCAGATAATCCATGAATAAACCGCGTTTTTCAACTCCGGGTCTAAACCGGAGCAATCCAAACATGAACAGAAGCAAACGAAGAAAACAAAGGAGATGCGAATCTATCGTTTGATTTGGCCCGCTTGTTTCCGCGCCGGTTCGGGTTTCATCGCGTGTGCTTCGTTCCCTTGGTTTCT
>DASSNZ010000366.1:0-4696 GCA_035701135.1 Verrucomicrobiia bacterium | reverse complement strand
CTGAAATCGTAAAGCACCTGGCCTTCGCGCGTGAGGCGGAATTTCTTTTTGCTGCGCTCGATCAGGAGCGATTGAAAATGACGTTCCAGCGAACTGATCTGCTGGCTGACGGCCGATTGGGTGACGTTGTTGATCTGCGCGGCTTTCGTAAAACTTTCCGTTTCGGCTAAATCACAAAAAACTTTCAAACTTTCAATTTGCATAAGAATACCTGAATACCCCCGGGCCTTGTAAAAGTCAACTTATCTCGCCGCGAGGCCAATAACGCGCATCAATTTTTTTAGAATGAAATGAAACTCATTCGTTCAGCCAATCCCCAATTTGGCTCAATATTTCCAGCCGCCGCCCAGCGCGCGATAAAGCGTCACCGCGTTCGACAATCGCGCCGCCTGAAATTGCAGAAGATTCTGCTGCGCGGCATACAAATCCTGCTGCGCCAAAAGCACGTCCACGTAACTGTCCAGGCCCTGGCGATAACGCGCGTTCGTCAGATCAAAACGCCGTTGCTCGGCTTTGACCAGTTGAGCCTGCGCCTCGAGTTTTTGGTCCACCACGGCGCGCACGGCCAGCGCGTCGGCGACTTCGCGAAATGCGGTTTGAATCGTCCGCTCGTACGACGCGATCTGAATCTGTTTGCTGATTTTCGAAACATCGAGATTCGCTTTATTTCGTCCGCCCTCAAAAATCGGAACCGTAATTTGCGGCGAAAAATTCCACGCGGCGGACGGGCCGGTGAAAAGATCCGTCAATTTCGCGCTCGCGGTTCCACCCGAGCCGGTCAAAAGAATTCTCGGAAAAAACGCCGCGCGCGCCGCGCCGATGTCCGCGTTTGCCGCTTTGAGCGAGTGTTCCGCCTGGAGAATATCCGGCCGGCGCTCGATCAGGTCGGACGGCAAACCCGCCGGAATTTGCACGAGCAAATGTTGTTCGTTCAACGCGCGCCCCGCAGGCAGATCGTCCGGGATCGGTTGCCCGATCAAAAGCGTCAGCGCGTTTTTCGCCTGCGCGACGAGTTGTTCGTACGAGGCCATGTTGACGCGCGCGGTTTCGACTTGCGCGGCCGCGGTTTCCAGGTCCAGTTCCGACGCGGTGCCTGCTTCGTAACTGCGTCTGTTCAAATTGTAGGAGGATTGCACCGCTTCGAGCGTTTGCGCCGCGAGAGCTTTCGCTTCCTGCAACTGAAGCAGCGTCAGATATTGCGACGCGATTTCCGAAACGAGCGAAATGTGAACACTTTTCTCCGCTTCCTCTGTCGCGAAATACTGTTCCAGCGCCTCTTTTTTCAAGCTGCGAATGCGTCCGAACAAATCCAGTTCGAACGACGCGCCGACGTTCACATCGTATTGGCTGAACGTCAGACCCTTGCCCACGGTGGAAACCGTTTCCGGCGTCCGCTGGCGCAAATACGATGCGTTGCCTGACAATGCGGGAAACAAATCCGCGCGCCGAATCCGGTATTGCGCGCGCGATTGCTCGACACGCAACGCGGCAATCCGCAGATCGCGATTATTCGTCAGCCCGATTTCGATCAATCGCTGCAATCGCGGATCGTCAAAAAACGTTCGCCAGCCAATGTCCGAGGCGGCAATGGAATTCGTCGCGTCGCTGGAATTCCGGTCCATCGGCCATGTCTGCGCGACCGGCGCCTCGGGCCGTTCGTATTTTGGAATCATCGTGCAGCCCGCCAGCGAAACCGCAACCGCGAGAATGGAAAAATATTTCATGTTCATACCGCGCCCTCCTTGCCTCCGGAAGAAATATGATGGTGTTTTCCAACGGCTTTGGGAGCTCTTTTGAAAACGCGCCGGACGACGACGTAAAATACGGGAATCAAAAATATGCCTAACAGGGTCGCCGCGAACATTCCGCCGGCAACGCCCGTGCCGATCGCGTGCTGGCTCGCCGAACCCGCGCCGGCGCTGACGACAAGCGGCATCACGCCGAGAATAAACGCGAACGATGTCATCAAAATCGGGCGCAGCCGCAAATGCACGGCTTCGAGAGTCGCTTCGATCAATCCTTTGCCTTCGATCTCCAGGTCTTTTGCGTACTCGATAATCAGAATCGCGTTCTTCGTCGCAAGTCCGACGATGGTGAGCAAACCGACTTTGAAATAAACATCGTTCGGCAGCCCGCGCAGATTTGCCGCCAGCAGCGCGCCGAGAATTCCCAGCGGCACAACGAGAATCACCGAAAACGGAATGGACCAACTCTCGTAAAGCGCGGCAAGACACAGAAAAACCACCAGCAATGAAAGCGCGTATAATTTCGGCGCCTGCACTCCGGACAAACGTTCTTCGTACGATTGCCCCGTCCACTCGTAGCCGATGCCGGCCGGCAATTTCGCGGCCATCGCTTCCATCGCATTCATCGCCTGGCCGGTGCTTTTTCCGGGCGGCGCGGACCCGATGATTTCGTAGGCCGGAAAGCCATTGTAGTTTTGCAACTGCGGCGAGCCGTAAGTCCACTTCACCGTCGTGAACGCGGAGAGCGGAACCATTTCCCCATTGCGATTGCGGATGAAAACTTTTTTAACATCGTCCGGCGACATCCGATAAGGCGCGTCGAGCTGGACGATCACGCGTTGAATGCGGTTGCCGTTGACGAAATTGTTCACGTACGAGGAACCGAAACAGGTTTGAAGCGTCGTGTTCAAATCACCGAGCGAAACTCCGAGCGTGCTGGCTTTGTCCTGGTCCACTTCGATCTGCAATTGCGCGGCGTCTTCCAGCCCTTGCATGCGCACGGCCATCACGTCTGAATTCGTCGCAGCCATCGCAAGAAGCTGGTCGCGCGCCTCTATCAGTTTTTTGTGGCCAAGCCCCGCGAGGTCCTGCAATTCAAAGTCAAATCCCGCCGAGTTGCCCAATTCCGAAATTGCCGGCGGATTCAGCGGAAAAATAATGGCATCTTTGACCTTTGAAAATTCCCGCGACGCCCGCGCAATAATACCGTCCACCGAATGCTCGTAGCCTTTGCGCTGGCTCCAGTCTTTCAATCGCCCGAACGAAAGCGCGGAGTTTTGTCCGCGTCCATTGAAGCTGAAACCGGCGACGGTAATGAAGCTCTCGATTTCCGGTTGTTTCAGGAAATAATCCTCCACCTGTTTGAGAACATCCATCGTCCGTTCCTGCGTGGCGCCAACCGGCAATTGAATGTTCGTGATGAAATAACCCTGATCTTCCGCCGGCAAAAACGATGACGGCATCCGAATATAAAGCAGACCGACGGCAACGATGATGACCACGAACGCGATCATCGCAAAAACCGTTTGCTTCAGAATTTTTCCGACGAGCGATTGATACTTGTTCGTTGTCGCATGGAACCCCCGATTGAACCAGCCGAACAATCCGCGTTTCTCGTGCTTGTGGCCTTTTGGAATCGGTTTCAGCAAAGTCGCGCACAAAGCCGGCGTGAGCGACATCGCGAGAAACACCGAGAACAGCATTGAAGCCACAAGCGACAACGAAAACTGCCGGTAAATCGTTCCAACCGATCCGCCGAAAAATGCCATCGGAATGAAAACCGCGACGAGCACCAAAGTGATTCCCACCAGCGCGCCGGTGATTTGTCCCATTGCCTTGCGCGTCGCTTCCTTCGGAGGAAGCCCTTCGTCGTGCATGATGCGCTCGACGTTTTCAACGACAACAATCGCGTCATCAATCAAAATGCCGATGGCCAAAACCATGCCGAACATCGTCAGCACGTTGATGGAAAATCCGCAGGCCAGCATCGCCGCGAAAGTGCCTAACAACGCGACCGGCACGACGATCGTTGGAATCAACGTTGCCCGCAGATTTTGCAGGAACAAATACATCACGAGGAACACCAGAAAAATCGCTTCCACGAGCGTTTTCAAAACTTCCTCGATCGAAATGCGGACGAACGATGACGTATCCAGCGGATAATCCACTTTGACTCCCGGCGGAAAAAATTTTGAAAGCTGCTGGATTTTCGCGCGAACGGCCGCGGCGGTGTCCAGCGCGTTTGCGGATGGCGAAAGTTTGATCGCGACGGCCGATGCGCGATGTCCGTTCACCCGCGCGACCGTTCCGTAATCCTGCGCGCCCAAAGCGACCCGCGCCACATCCTTCAACAAAACGCGCGAACCGTCCGTGTTGACCCGCAAAATAATATTTTCAAATTCCGGCACCGTTCGCAGCGTGCTGCGGCCTTGCATGATGACATTCAATTGCTGGCCTTCGACCGATGGAATTGCGCCGATCTGGCCAACCGGCACCTGCGTATTTTGATTTTGAATCGCAGTCGTGACATCCGCGGGAGTCAGCCCAAAGCTGTTCAACTTGTCCGGATTCAGCCAGATGCGCATGGCGTATTGCGAACCGAACATGATCGCGTCACCGACGCCGGATACGCGCCGGATCGGATCCAGAACGCTGGACGCGATGTAATTTCCAAGCGCGATGTCGTCGAGGCTGTCGTTCGTCGTGGACAGCGTGAAAAACATCATGAAATTGCGCGTCGCTTTTGCGACAACAACGCCTTGCTGCTGCACAGTCTGCGGCAGGCTCGGCATCGCGAGCTGTAATTTATTCTGCACCTGCACCTGCGCGGTATCCGGATTCGTTCCGGGTGTGAAATAAAGAGTTACCGTTGCCTGTCCCGCCGCCGCGCTGCTGGACGACATGTAAAGCAGGTTGTCAATGCCGTTCAGGTTTTGCTCGATCACCGACGT
>DASSNZ010000365.1:0-6350 GCA_035701135.1 Verrucomicrobiia bacterium | reverse complement strand
AAAAACAAGGTGGCCAGAATATTCAACATGGGATGCGGTCCGGCCAAGGAAATTCAGGATTTCCTTCGTCACCGAAGCACTGACCAGCGGACCGATTTCACTTTGGTTGATTTTAATGATGAAACGCTGGCATATACCTCGAAGACCTTAAGTGATATTGCGAGAAAATATGATTCTCCAACCGAGATAAGGCTGATCAAGAAATCGGTTAATCAACTCATCAAAGAAGCATTCAAGCTGCAAAGTTCTTCAGAGAAGTACGATATTGTTTACTGCGCCGGACTTTTTGATTATCTGTCCGATCCGATTTGTAAAAAACTTTTAAATGTCTTTTATGATCTGGTAGCTCCGGGCGGATTGCTGATTGCAACCAATGTTGATGATTCGAATCCTTCAAAAGGATGGATGGAATTCGTCTTAGACTGGCATCTCGTTTACCGGAATGGATCCCAATTCGCCCACCTACGCCCCGATGCGGCTTCATCGGATGATTTAATTGTTCGTTCTGTCGGGACAGGAGTGAATATCTTTCTTGAAGTCAGAAAGCCTGAAAATGTCAGATAAATCCAACATAGACGCTTCAGAACTCCGCCAGGCGTTTTCGGCGTACGAAAGACGTGTCAGAATCACCAATTACAAGGTTGGTTGTATTTTGGCCTTCGTTTTCATGCCTGCTGGAGCTTCGTTGGATTTCTATGTTTATCGCTCACATCTTTGGGATTTTTTGAAATTGCGGCTATTATGTTCCGGTTTGCTCGCTGTAGTATGGTTCTTATTACATAAAGAAATCTGTGTTAGACTTTACCGGATTTGGGGCTTTCTTGTGGCGTTCCTTCCTCTGGCATTTATCTGTTGGATGATCTATGCCACCAATGGCCCCAATTCTCCTTACTATGCCGGCCTGAATTTGGTTATGTTGGGCGCGGCAATTTTATTGCGATGGACTTTGGCTGACAGCATCGCGGTATTTTTGTTTTCTCTGATTACTTACCTTGCGGCCTGTATTTTTAGTGGAGAAACTGGAGTTCAAGGCCTGTTTTTCAACAACTTCTACTTCCTGTTTGTCACGGGGGTCTTCATCATTACCGGTTCCTGGTTTTACAACAAAATCCGCTTCCGGGAATTTGCTCTACGGTTCGAGCTGGACCAAAACCGGAAAGCCCTGGAGGAAAGCAACCAGAAGCTGAAGGAACTTGACCAGATCAAAAGCCGGTTTTTTGCCAATGTCAGCCACGAATTGCGCACGCCGCTCACGCTGTTGCTCGCGCCGCTGGAAACGTTGTTGAAAAAATTTCATCGCTCGCTGGACCAGGAAACGCATGGCGTTCTCGTTACCATGCATTCCAATGGCATGAGATTGCTCAAGCTGATCAACGATTTGCTGGACCTGGTCCGCATGGAATCGGGACGCCTGGAAATCAAACTTGAACCACTGGATGTCGCCGATTTCGTCAAAGGCCTCGCCAGCGCGGCGCGGCAGGTGGCGGATGACAAACGACTCAAGCTCGAAACCTTTATTGATCCGGACGCGGAGGCAATCATGGCCGATCGCGACAAGCTGGAGAAAATTGTCCTCAACCTCGTTTTCAATGCGTTGAAATTCACGCCGGCGGGCGGGCGCGTCGAGTTGCGCGCGGAGAAAATCGCCGGTGATTTTGTCATCACGGTTTCCGACACCGGCATGGGCATCGCGGAAAAAAGCCTTCCGTATATTTTTGATCGGTTCTGGCAGGCGGACGGTTCTTCAAAGCGCAAATATCAGGGCGTTGGAATCGGATTGGCGCTGGTAAAAGAACTGGCCGAAGCGCAGGGCGGAAAAGTAAGCGTCGCCAGCACTGAAGGCAAGGGAACCACTTTCACAGTGCGCCTTCCTTATCAAAAAGCCGAGCCTGTCGCGAAACCGGAGCCGAAGGAGGAATCAACTGAAAACGGTTCGGACACGCGAACGGTTTCATCCGAAGAATGGCTCGCGAATCTTTATCGCCGCGCGGAATTGTTTCCGGCGATGACGCCCTTGCAGGATTCGCTCAAGCCGGTTGAAATTTCACGAAACGGAAGCCGCATTCCCAAGGCGCTGGTGGCGGATGACGAGCCGGACATGCTGCGTTTCCTCAAATCGCAACTCGCGGAGCATTACGAAGTTTTCGAAGCGGTGGACGGCCAGCAGGCGATTGAAAAAGCCAGCCAGTTTCTGCCGGATGTTATTCTGCTGGACATGATGATGCCGGAGAAGGATGGATTGCAGGCGTGCCGGGAAATTCGCGAGCGCACTTCGACGCAGAGCATTCCGATCATTCTGCTCACGGCGCGCGCGGATGAGGAAACGAAACTGGCCGCGCTCGAAGCGGGCGCGAGCGATTTTCTGCCGAAACCATTTTCAACGACGGAACTTCACGTGCGAATCAAAAATCTCGTCGAGTCGCATCAATATCAGATGAAGCTTTCCAAACAGAACCAGGCGTTGGAATCCACGATCGAACAACTCAAGGAAACCGAAATGCAGCTCGTTCAGACGGAAAAGCTGGCATCGCTGGGCCGGATGAGCGCGGGCATCATTCACGAAATCAACAATCCGCTGAATTTCGCCACGACGGGCATTTTCACGTTGCGGAACAAGAGCAAATTCATTCCGCCCGAGCAGCAGGAGGAATACGCGGAAATTCTCACCGATGTGGAGGATGGATTAAAACGCGTAAAAACGATTGTCTCGGATTTGCGGATGTTCACGCATCCGAACACCGAGCAGGTGGATCCGGTGGAGGTGTCGGATGTGGTTTCCTCTGCGTTGCGATTTCTCAGCAGCGAATGGCGCGGCGCGGTGCAGATCGAGCAGAATATCCAGGAGCATCAGACAATTTACGCGAATAAAAATAAATTGATTCATGTCATCACAAATCTGTTGCAGAATTCTCTCGACGCGTTAAAAACGAAAAAATTCGAGCACGAAAAGCCCGCGATCTGGATCGAAGGCCGCGTTGAAAATGGACGCAGCATTCTGACTTTGCGCGACAATGGCCCGGGCATTGCTCCAGAGCATCTCGATAAAGTTTTTGATCCGTTTTATACTACCAAAGACGTGGGCGACGGAATGGGTCTCGGGTTGAGCATTTGCTACCGTATTGTGCAACAGTACGAAGGCCGGATTTCCGTCAAAACGGAAGTGGGGAAATTCTGCGCGTTTACGCTGGAATTTCCGATAAAACAGTAAGTGAAAAAACATTCGCGCACGGCGCGCGGCAAACAGACGGTGTTCCGCCTTTTTTATGGACAGTTTGTACGATTATACAAAATTCGCGATTCTCTACGTGGATGACGAGGAGAAATCACTGAAATATTTCGCCCGCGCTTTCGAGGGGCGATTCCGGGTTTTCACCGCGTCCACCGCGCAGGACGGCCTGAAACTTCTGGAACAACATGGGCAGGAAATCGGCGTGTTGATGACCGACCAGCGAATGCCCGGCGAAAAAGGCGTGTGGCTGCTCGAACGGGCGCGCCAGCAATTCCCCCGGATGATGCGAATTCTCGCGACCGCGTATTCCGATATGGACGCGGCAATCGCGGCGGTGAACACCGGCGCGATTTATAAATACGTCACCAAACCTTGGGACCCGGTGCAACTGGAGCAGACGCTGAAACACAGCCTGGAGTTTTTCATGGTGCAACGCGAGCGCGACCAGTTGTTGCGCGAAAAAATGTCCGTGCTCCACAACATGATGATCGCCGACCGCATCGTCAGCCTCGGATTGCTTGCCGCCGGTTTGAGCCATCACATCCGCAATTCGCTCGTGGCGGTGAAAACATTTCTTGATCTCGCGCCCGCGAAAATGGCGGAGGAAAAAATGGAAATTTCCGGTTTGCGCAATCCGGATTTCTGGAAGGAATATTACCAGAACGTTCAGGGGCAGATCGAAAAAATCAACAACCTGCTCAAAGACCTTTGGGCCGTTTCCGAAAAACCCGCGTTTGAATTCACGGACAAGGTCAATCTCCGCGAAGTCGTCGCCTCGAGCATTGACGAACTGAAAAGCGCGCTGGCCGCGAAAAACATCCAGGTGCAAAACGACATTCCGGAAGCGCTCACGCCGCTCAAGGTGGATAAACCGAAATTCTACCGGCTGTTTGATCTTTTATTGAAAGACGAAATAGCGAGTCTTCCCGCGGGAAGCCGCGTGACGTTTTCCGCAAGGCCGATCAACGGCTCGGTGGAAAAACAGGCGATCCAGATTCAGGTCAGCGACAACGGCCCCGGCCTGCCGCAGGAAGCCTTGCGCCTGGTGTTCGATCCGTTTGTTGTGCGCAGCGACAGTCCGATGGAATATGGAATTCACCTGATGGCGTGTTTTTTTATCGTGCATCATCATGGCGGAAAAATCGAAGCGCGAAACGAAAACGGCCAGGGAACCACTTTCACGATCCGCATTCCCACCGATCCGAACGTCGCGCCCGCGACGGTCAGCGACACGGATTTTCTTCGCAAAGTCATCCTCAACGACAGCATCTGGGAAAAGCTGATCACTTCGGAATAAAACGGCCGGTGCATTTCTGACACGCAACCGGATCGGAATCAAAGGCGCGCGGACATGACGCAAATTTTCATTGCGTCATCACACGCCAGAATTTTGTCATCGTTTCCGGCAACGGCAGCGAAACGGTTTGCGGATCGTTCGTCAACGTGACCGAAGAAACGTCTATCCAATTGGTGGACGAAAGCGAAGTGCTTGTCTGAATTTGATATTCATGCCCAATGTCGCCGCTGATCGTCAGCAGAAGATTTTCGGACGTTCCGACACCCAACGCGAGCGACGGATTGCGCGGTGGAGCAAGCGTCAGGTCGTCGCTGAAATCGGGAATGCCATCGCTGTCCGCGTCGTTCAAATCGTCTATAGAGAAAGTCCACGTCGAATACGGCTGAAAAGTATCAAAATCACCGTCGTCATCGAAGTCGAAGTACCCGGAATAATTCGTCGGCCAATCCGGGAAACGGTAGATATATTCGGAGTCAAATGGAAGCGACGTCGAATTCTCATCGGTCCAGATGCCGCCTTGCAACGTCAGCATGTTGAACCGGTTTGTCTCGGATTTGACAAACGTAAGCGGACCTTGAAATGTTTTCGTCGCATCGCCGGTATTCGTCAGCCCAATATTTGCAAAAACCACGCTCGATCCGGGCGTATAGGCAATATCACCTGTGTATTCCAGAATTTCAAAAGAAGCGTGAAAAACAATATTTCCGAACGACGTATTGTTGAAGGTAAGAACGCATGTCCCTTGTGTGGAACCCGGACTGCGCGACCATGAGGCGCCAACTGTTCCACTGCCGAGATCTGGAATGCTATAACTTCCTGAGCTGGTGGCGCTGATACCTTGTGAAGATTCGAAAAAGTCGGCAAATCCGTTGCCATTCGCGTCGGCGTCTTCCGGAACATTCAGGTCCATCGCGCCGGGGTATTCGTCAAACACAATCTGGTCAATGATCGTGATATAAGCGCTGTGTGTCGTGTTCGGATCAAAAAAATAAAAAAATGGAACCAGTTCACCATTTATTTCTGACGATTCCGAACTTAGATCCAGGGAGAAGAGCTCGTTTTCATCGAATGATTGCTGAAATCTCGGTGATAAGCACCACAACGTCGCGTGCGCCGTTTCCGAGCCGCGGCCGGAAAAGGGTTGAACAGCGAAACCAATTGCAAAAAGAGTTAAGAAAAATTTCATGCGTGATGTGGATTCCTTTGAAAACGATGGAAACACTCGATCCCGGCAATGTCAACAGCATATGTCTCACTTTTCGGAAATTACGGCGCGAGGCTGAAAAGCTGATGAAAACATTCTGAAAGTCCGTTCCAAAATCTTCAAACGCCGGGCCGCAAAATAAAATTCGCATTGCGCCTTTGATTCTTTGCGGCGTTTCCGCTACAAAAACCCGGAATGAATCTGCCGAACAAACTGACCGCAGCCAGATTTGTGCTCACCATCGCTTTTCTGATCGCGATGTTTTCCCGGGTGCCGTTCCACAAAACCGTCGCGCTCGCGCTTTTTGTCGCGGCGGGGATCAGCGATTTTCTCGACGGCCAGATCGCGCGGCGGCGCAAGCTCATCACGAATTTCGGAATTCTCATGGATCCGCTCGCGGACAAGATCATGGTTTGCTCGGCATTCATCGCGTTCGTCGGGCTGGATTGGCTCGCGGCGTGGATGGCGGTGGTGATTGTGGCGCGCGAACTGGCGATTACCGGACTTCGGCTTCTGGCGGCATCGAAAAACGTCGTGCTTGCCGCCGAGCGAAACGGCAAACACAAAACGATTTCCCAGATCGCGGCGATCATCGCGATTCTCGTGCTTTACGCGTATCG
>DASSNZ010000364.1:0-5050 GCA_035701135.1 Verrucomicrobiia bacterium | reverse complement strand
GAGTTCCTTAAGCATGTTCAAATAACTGACGCCCGCCTGCTCGCGTTCGCTTCGCGGAAATTTTTTGCCGATCAGGATGGCGAAGAAAACGATCGCCGGAACCAGAATCAGTCCCAGCGTGATTCGCCAGTCGGGATTGCTCGCCAACGCAATGGTGCAAAGCCCGCCCAACACCAATCCGCCCGCCCAGCCGGCGTGCAGGCGATTGAGCCATTTCGTTTTGTCCGCCTTGAACATCGTGGCGACAATCGGATTCGCGTACGCCTCGACGCTTCCATTTCCCAGCGCAAGAATAATGCTGCCCCAGTAAAGCAATTGATACCCGTGCTTTTGCGCCGCGACCAGCGCATCACCACTCAAGCCATGAATGCAACTGTACGCCGCAAAGGCGAGCGCCGTGTAAATCAAATACGTTACGAAAGAAAAAACCATCGCAACCTTGTAACCGATGCGGTCAATGAAAAGGCTGAATACAATAATGCTCACGCCGAACGGCCAGACACCCGCGCCCTGCAATTCTCCTACGGAAACTTTATCGAGCCCAAAATCGGTGACGAATTGTCCGCCGCACAAAATCATGCGGCTGATGAACGCGTAGGATGTGGTGACGATGGCGATGAAACAGCCCCAGAACAGTATGGTATCGTGTCGGTTCTTCATGGGTCATTGATTTTTATTCGGTGGTGACATACTCGCGATTGCAACGAGAACGGTCAACGGGAATCTGGAATGAAATGCGCATTTAGAACACTTGCCTGCTGCGGAGGGTTGTGTGGCTGAAATTGGCTCGTGCCGAAAAACAATTTCTCAACAAATTTTTCAGGGCCGTAAGCGCGGAATTTTTGTATCGCGAAATGCCCGTCCGGAAAATTTCGCATTGAGATGGTTTGAAAACCAAGGGGGTTGTTTTCGAGAGACTCTTACCAACTGCCGTCCACCAGCAGTTCCGTGATTTTGCCGGCGAGATCATCGGCGAGAACGGGCAATAGCTGGCGTTCCGAACTTGTCAAATCCGAGCCGACCCGCACCAATGCGTCACCTTTCACGTCCTGGTCGAAAAGAACTTTTCCCGCCTTCACATCGCGGGCGACAACGTGCGCGGTCACGCTCACGCGGAAATCACGGACGGTCAGAACGTCATTCGGAAGAAAACTCAATTCATGCCGGTCGTAACGCGTGAGGACGCCGGTGACAATGATGTCCGCGCCGCCGCGCGTTGCAATTTTGTAAGTGCCGTCAGTTTGAATCTGCCGACGCAGCGCGGTTGTCACGGCATCGCCCAGACGCGGTTCCATCGTTTGATTGGAAAACGGATTCAGTTGAACGGATTTTTCGCCTGCCGCAATTCCGTTCACCGGGCCGAGCCGGTAAGCGCAACCAGTGGCAAGCATCAAAGCCAGGCAACCTGCAAGAAATCGAAGAACGCGCATAAATTATTTTTGCGCGGACTGCAACCGGCGATTCAGCGCGTCAAGCCGTTCGCGGGCCTGCGTGGCGTAGGTCGAATTTGGCTCGTCCAGCAAAAGGTTGACGACTTCGTTGTAATAAATTTTCGCCGAAACCCATTTGTGATTTTTTTCGTAAAATTGCGCGATCATGAAATTGCCGCGCGCCTGCTCGGCTTTCAGGTCCTCGATAATTTTCTGCGCTGTCGGCACGCGCGGGTCGTTCGGATACAACGTCATGAAATCCGTGAATGTGGCAATCGCCTCGCCCGCCGTGTTCTGGTCGTATTCGGCGGATCTGGCCTGCTGGCGGTACGCGTACGCCTCTTTGAACAACGCATCGGCGGCAACGGTCGGCCGGTCGTTGTACCGATCGGCGGCGCGCTCGTAGGCTTTCACGGCTTCCGCGTAATTGGATTGTTTTTCGCGCGTCTCGCCGATCTTCAATTGCGCTTCCGGAGCGACGTCGCTGTACGGCCCGTTCTTGACGATTTTCTGGAACAACTCGGCGGTTTTGTCCCTGGACGGATAAGGAATGTAGCCCCAGAGGCGGAACCATTCTCCGCCGAGAAAACGATTCGCGATGTCGTACTGGCGCTTGAGCACTTCGTCGTAGCTTACGGATTTGGGATATTTTTCGAGCAACACCTGATATTCATTGAAGGCTTTTTCGTCATTGCCCTTGGCCTCGTTTGCGCGGCCTAAAAGATATTGCGCCTGCGGCGCGTAATCGGACAGCGGCCAGACTTTCGTGACGCGGCGGGCGGCTTTAATCGCGAGGTTGAAATCTTTTTTATCGAACGCGTCCTGCGCGACGATCAATTGATCTTTGGCCCGATCCCGACGCCAGTTTCCGACGCTGCCAACCGGCTCGTACGTCCAGCCTTCGCCCGGCGTGTAAATCAGCGGCGCGGGAGAACGGAACGGCAGCAGCAGGAAAAACGCGCTGAAGAAAAACAGAAAAATGAACCGGCGATTCATGCGCGCAACGGTAAGGAGGCGTTTCGGGCAAGTCAAGGCAGGCGCGGGTTTGGATTGGTGAACATCGAACAACGAACGGAAACTCACTTCAAGAATACGCTTCGATACTACGCGCGTAAATTCGACGTTCGGCGTTCAATGTTCATTGTTCGGTGTTTCCAAAAAACAGTTCCCGCCTACCCGCGATAAACAATCATCACTGCGTAATCCGTCAGTAATTTCTGCGTGCCGATGTCCAGATGCGTATAAGTCAGCGGAACGACGTTGATGACGTTTTCCTCGCCAATCTTGATCAAAAAACCGGAAACCACTTCATCGAATTTATCGTGTCCGACTTCGATGCAATCCGTGTGGCGAATGGTCCGTATCCGGATTTTTTTGTCTGTTTCTTTCGCAGCAACTTCCAGCGGCGGCAACGGTTTGCTGATCAGGCTTTCCGCCGGCGTGCTGCGAAGAGGAACTTTCAAATGCTTTTCGACCCGAGCGGCGGCCGAAGTCGCAATCGCGCTGACCGTTGGAGTGGCCGGAAACGGAATCGCGCCGCTGGTATCCGCGCCGCTTGTGCGCGTTCCTTTGGTGCCCGGCTGAGGAATCGTGATGGTTTCCGTGCAGGACGGACAGTCAATTTCCGACCCGGCGCCGGAGCTGTCCACTTCCAGTTCTTGTCCGCACCTGGGGCAATCGAAGATGATATCCATAAGCAAGAAGGTTGAATGCGTTACTGCTGTAAAAATAAAACTTAACAACCGGGAATGCGAGGAAAAACTGTCCCTGAAAAAACTTAATAATTTCCGCAATGCTTTTTAATGGGAAGGATCAAAAGAAAATGCCCGAAATCCGAAGCCTTGAACTCAGAAAGAAATTCGAATTTCAAACCCCGGGTCAATCGGTCACGGGAAAGCTTCAACGTTGCGATGGTTCACGCCTTTCAAAATTTCCCATCACACGCGCCATGGTTCTTTTTCGGATTTCTTTCGGAGTTCGGAGATCGGTATTCGGACTTTGACTCAAACACCTCACCCACAAAAAATTTCAAGGAAGCAAATAAAAGTGCTGAAACGGGTTCCAGCTTCCAATTCAATCAAACGCGCCGCTCAATTCCTGAATGCGCGGCCACACCGGCGAGGACGGATTCGTCCGCTTTTTGACCGTGGCAAAAATCCGCTTCGCTTCGTGCGGATCTTCGCGCGCGATCATTGTGCAATAGTCCAATTCGATCCACGCCTTGCGCGGGTCCTGAATCACGTTGCTGTAGGCCGCCAGCCATTTCCGCAACGCCGCCGGGCCTTGTTGTTCCGCCGCGTTCAGCGACGGCTCGAGCTGATACGGCAAACCGGGCAATTGATCGGGATTGGAAACCTGCGCGGCTTTTTCATTTTGTTTCTGCTCCTGAAACGTCTCCCAATATTTGAACAATTCCCATCCGCCAAACAGAACAAGCGCAAGAATCAAAATGGAAATCAGTTTGGTCATGTTTCTTCCACGCGCTCCACGCGCGCGCCAAGCTTGCGCAGTTTTTCGTCCATGTTTTCGTAACCGCGATCCAGATGATAAACGCGACTGACCTGCGTCGTCCCCCGCGCCGCCAACCCCGCGATGACCAGCGCCGCCGAAGCCCGCAAATCACTCGCCATCACCGGCGCGCCGCTCAACGGTTTTCCGCCTTTCACAATCGCGCTCGGACCTTCGATTTCAATGTCCGCGCCGAGCCGCGCCAGTTCGCTCACGTGCATAAAACGCGATTCAAAAATGCGCTCGGTGATAATGCTGATGCCGGGCGTCATGGCCATCAACGCCATCATCTGCGCCTGAACGTCCGTGGGAAAACCGGAATACGGCAACGTCGTAATATCCACCGGCTTGAGTTTTCCGTTCCGGCGAACCGTGATGGCCGAACCCTTGCGCTCAATTTTCACGCCGGAGTCGTTCAATTTGTCCAGAATGGCGTGCATGTGTTCCGCGCGCGCGCCGCGCAAAGTGACTTCGCCATTCGTCGCCGCCGCCGCAATCGCGTATGTCGCCGCTTCAATCCGATCGGGAATGACATCATGCTCCGCGCCGTGCAATTCCTTCACGCCGGTAATGGTGACGGTCGGACTGCCCGCGCCGGAAATTTTCGCGCCCATCGCATTCAGAAAATTCGCAAGATCCACCACCTCCGGTTCGCACGCGGCGCTTTCAATCACCGTCACGCCTTCCGCCAGCGCGGCAGCCATCATCACGTTCGCGGTTCCCAAAACGGTGGAACCCGCGCGGCCGCCAAGAAACAGCGGCGAACCGACGAGCCGTTTTGCCGATGCCTGGACGTAACCGTTTTCAATTTTGAGTTTCGCGCCCAGCGCCTCGAAACCTTTCAAATGCAAATTGATCGGGCGCGCGCCAATGATGCATCCGCCCGGCAGCGAAACCGTCGCGCGTTTCAATCGCCCGAGCAGCGGACCCATAATGCAGATTGAGCCGCGCATTTTGCGAACAAGATCGTAATCGCCCGCGCCTTTGATTTTTTTCGCGTGAATGCGAACGGTGTCGCCCTTGAAATCCACCTTTGCGCCGAGCCAGATGAGAATCTGGCCCATGAATTTCACGTCGCTGAGATTGGGCACGCGCCGAATCACGCACGGCTC
>DASSNZ010000363.1:0-8043 GCA_035701135.1 Verrucomicrobiia bacterium | reverse complement strand
ACAGCGCGAAAAATCATCGGGCATTCAAGCGCCGGTAAACGTCAGAAATCGTCGGCGCAAATTGCTTTCCAATTTAATTTCTACGTGCGTTCCGGAATTCCAGAACGTATCTTCGCGCACTCATGGCGACTATCAAACCATTTGCGGCTTTACGACCCGAACCCGAACTGGCCGCGCGCATCTGCGAATTGCCTTACGACGTGATGTCGTCGCGGGAAGCCCGCGAAATCGCGTCCGGCAATCCGCTGAGTTTTCTTCACGTCAGCAAACCGGAAATTGACCTGCCGCCCGAGACGGATGTTTACGCGCCGGAAGTTTATGCGAAGGGAAAGGAAAATTTCGAGCGTCTCATCGCCCGGGGCGCGCTGAAAAAAGATTCCGCTCCGAGCTTTTATCTTTACCGGCAAATCATGGGAAACCACGCGCAAACCGGACTCGTCGCGACCGCGAGTTGCCAGGAATATCTCGACGGCGTCATCAAAAAACACGAACTCACGCGGCCCGACAAGGAAGACGACCGCGTGCGCCACATCGAATCGCTCAACGCGCAGACCGGCCCGGTTTTTTTGACTTACAAAGCCGTCGGCGCGATTGACGATTTCGTCACCAAAAAAATTTCCGAAAAACCCGCCGTGGATTTCACGGCGAAAGACGGCGTGCGCCATACGTCATGGATGATTTCCAGCGCGGATGAAATCAAATTCATCGAAACGCAGTTCGCCCAGATTCCATTTCTCTACATCGCGGACGGGCATCATCGCAGCGCGGCGGCGGCGCGGGTTTTTCAATCGCGGAAAGGCGCGGGCCAAAGCGCGCAATTTCTCGCCGTGATTTTTCCGCATAATCAAATGCAGATTCTTCCTTACAATCGCGTGTTGAAAGATTTGAACGGGCTGACACTGGCGCAATTGATGGAGAAATTAGCGGACGTTTTTGAAATTCAAACGCAAGCCGCGGCGACGCCGAAAAGCAAACACACGCTCGGATTGTTCCTCGGCGGCAAATGGCATACGCTGAAATTTCGCCCGAATCTCACCGCGACGAATGATCCGATCGAACAGTTGGATGTGACGCTGTTGCAAAAATACGTGTTGGATCCAATTTTCGGCATCGCCGATCCGCGCACAAGCAAGCGGATCAATTTTGTTGGCGGCATTCGCGGCGCGGCGGAATTGGAAAAACTGGTGAACAGCGGCGAATACGCCTGCGCGTTTTCGATGTTTCCCACGAGCATCGAAGATTTGATGAGCATCGCCGACGCCGGCGGCATCATGCCGCCGAAAAGCACCTGGTTCGAACCGAAACTGCGCGACGCGATGTTTTCTCATTTGATTTAGAGTGCGGGGTGCGGAGTGTCAGGTGTCAGGTATTGTTTTTACGTCTCGAGTTCTCATTTCACACCTGACACATCGCACCTGAAACCGGATAACTTGAGTCCTGACACATCGCTTCCAGGAGATTATTTTTTCGTCATGGTTTCCGACCGCCTTCAACGCAGTTTGCGCGCGACTTTCGTCGGTCTTGCCGCCAATCTTGTGCTGGCTGCGACGAAACTGGTCGCCGGCATTTTCGGTCATTCTCACGCGTTGGTTGCGGACGCAGTGGAATCTTTCGCTGATGTTTTCAGTTCTCTGATCGTCTGGCGCGGAGTCGTCGTGGCCGCTGAGCCGGCGGACGAAGATCATCCTTACGGCCACGGCAAAGCCGAACCGATCGCGTCGGCGATTGTCGCGGCAATGCTGTTGCTCGCTGCGGTGTGGATCATCGCCAGCGCGTTGCGCGGCATCACCGAGCCGCATCCGCCGCCCGCGCCGTTTACGTTGATCGTGCTGATTCTGGTCATCGCGGTGAAAGAAACGCTGTTTCGTTTTGTTTTGCGGGAATCCATTTCCCTGGAGAGTTCAGCGGTGAAGACCGACGCGTGGCATCATCGCAGCGACGCCATTACTTCCACGGCGGCATTCATCGGCATTACCATCGCGCTTGTCGGCGGAAAAGGATTTGAACTGGCCGACGACTGGGCGTCCATCGCGGCGGCGTGCGTCATCGCCGTCAACGGCTGGCGAATGTTGCGGCCGGCGCTCAACGAACTGATGGATCGCTCGCCCAACCGCGAAATGATTGATCACATTCGCAAAATTGCCGCCGCGTGTCCCGGCGTCGCCGATGTCGAAAAATGCCTGGTCCGCAAAATGGGTTATCAATATTTCGTGGACATGCACGTGGAAGTGGATCCGCAAATGACAGTGTTGCGCTCGCACGAAATCGCGCACGAAGTGAAAGACAAAATCCGCGCGGAAATTTCCGAAGTACGCGACGTGTTGATTCATATCGAGCCGGAAAAAGCCGGCCCCGAAACTCCGCACGTGGATCACATTTAGAAAAATGGCGAAACCATTTTTTCGCGAGCGGATGAAAACGAAAAACGAGAAATCCGAACCCATTTCCGGCGATTCCGTTCACGCCACGCATTTCAAAGGCTGGGCAAAACCCGGCCCGGTACCGCCGGGCCTGAGCGATGCCTCATTGGAGATTTCGCCGGGCGAAACGCTCGACGCCATCAGCGGATATTTCCGTTTATTTCAATTGCGCGAAGGCCATCGCTTTTCCACCGATGATATTCTGGTGGCGTGGTATGGAACGAGTTGGTGCCCGACGGCGCGGACCGCGCTTGATCTCGGCAGCGGCATCGGAACTGTGGGAATGATTTGCGCGTGGCGATTGCCCGGCGCGCGATTTGTCACAATCGAAGCGCAAACTGAAAGCGTCGCTCTCGCCAAGAAATCCGCGCGTTACAATGGCTTGACCGAACGATACGAAATCCGCGCCGGCGATTTCCGCGATGCCGGAATGCTGGGCGCGCATGAAAAATTCGATCTGATCACGGGAAGTCCGCCATATTTTCCGCACGAAGCCGGGGTGAAAAGCGAACATCCACAACGCCTCGCGTGCCGCTTTGAATTGCGTGGAACCATTGGCGATTATTGCGCGACCGCGGCCAGGCATCTTGCGCACGGTGGTTTTTTCGCGTGCGTCTTTCCGATGGAACCCGCGCAACTGGCGCGCGTCGAAACCGGCGCGAATGCGGCCGGACTGGTCATCGTCCGCAAGCGTCCGATCATTTTCCGCGAAGGCGAACCGCCGCTGGTGGCTTTATTTGGAATGATGCGCGCGGACGATTTGCCGGAATGGTTTCGCGGTCGGACTTGGGAAGAGCCGCCGCTCACAATCCGCACTCGCAATGGAGAGATTCATCCCGAATATTCCGCCGTGAAACTGGCAATTGGATTTCCGCCGTAAATTTGAAGGAGACCAAATGTGGCGAGAGCAGTGCGAAAGCAACATCCGTTGCGTTTAAAATGGGTAGCGCTGACGGCGGAAACGAAGTTAAAAAAAATTGGAGCGAGCGAAGGGATTCGAACCCTCGACATTCACCTTGGCAAGGTGACGCTCTACCAGACTGAGCTACGCTCGCTTCCTCGCAGGCGGGAGAAAATTACGGGAAGCCCACGGAATTGCAAGCCCTGTTTTCAGCCGCGAATGATTGCCTCGCCCGTTCTTTTTCGTTGCTTCTGTTCCTGTTTGAACCGGTTCTGGTTCAGGATTGTCCGGCCGCGTTTTGCGCAAGTCCGGTTGCTCCGGGTTTTCGGCGGCGACTTCCTTCGATGTTTGGCAGAAATCCGGTCAGCAGTCCAATCAACGGCAGATACGCGCAGACGTGGAACACAAACCGGATGCTGGTCAGATCGGCGAGTTTTCCGAGCACCGCCGAGCCGATTCCCGCCATTCCAAACGCCAGGCCGAAAAACAGGCCCGCGATCATTCCGACTTTTCCCGGCACCAGTTCCTGAGCGTAAACCAGAATCGCCGAAAACGCCGAAGCCAGGATCACGCCGATGAACACAGTCAACACCGCCGTCCAAAATAAATTCGCGTGCGGCAGCGCCAGCGTGAACGGCGCGACGCCGAGAATGGAAACCCAGATCACGTATTTGCGCCCGAAGTAATCGCCCATCGGTCCGCCGATGAACGTTCCCGCCGCGACCGAAAACAAAAAGATAAACAGATAAAGCTGCGCGCTCATGATGGACACATGAAATTTATCCATCAGATAAAACGTGTAATAACTCGACAGGCTCGTCAGATAAAAATATTTGGAAAAAATCAGCGCGATCAAAATTCCAAGCGAAACGACGACCGTTTTTTTCGGCAGCGGTTTGTGAACGGCCTTGGGCTGCGGCCGTTTTTTTCTTTCCATCAAATGGTTGTTGTACCATCCTCCGACTTTGAAAAGAACGACGATCGCGGCGAGCGCCAGAATGGAAAACCAAAGGATGTGCGATTGCCCGTTGCGCGTGACCACCAGCGCGGCGAGCAGCGGGCCGAATGAGCTTCCCGCATTTCCGCCAACCTGAAAAACCGATTGCGCGAATCCGTGGCGTCCGCCCGATGCCATGTGCGCGACGCGCGAGGATTCAGGATGAAAAATCGCCGAGCCCATTCCAATCAACGCCACTGCGATCAGAACCAGTGAAAATGTTCCGGCAAACGAAAGCACCACAAGACCGGTCAACGTCAAAAACATTCCCGTCATGAGCGAATACGGTTTTGGCCTGCGATCCGTGTAAGCGCCGACGCACGGTTGCAGCAGCGACGCGGTGAGTTGAAAGGTAAAGGTAATCAGCCCGACCTGCGTGAAAGTCAGATGAAACGATTTTTTAACGAGCGGATAAATCGCGGGAATCAGCGATTGAATCGTGTCGTTGAGAAGATGCGAAAAGCTGATGGCCAAAAGAACGGGCAAAACCGTTTTCTCCACGAGATCGCGGCGCGCTTCCGTCACATTCGTTTTTTGTGTGTCGTCCATCAGAAAAACCGGAGAAGATGATGGGCAACCGGATTCATGTCAAATCGGGCGAAACAATCGCGGCGAAAACGACGCTCGATAAATTGAAATTCGCGACCTGAGCCGGGATGATGCGGTTGAAATGGGGAGCGCGCCCGCCCCGGGCGCAATCAGCCGCGCCCTCGCGGCTGATTTTGTCGTGTGGAAATCGTCAAACCGTTTGGTCTTGAATGGCGCCGCAGTGTTCGGCGCGAGGGCGCGCCGAACTGCAGCCGAGGCGGCTGCGCTCCCCGGGAAAAGAACTGAAACGTTCCGGCTCGCCGATATTACGATTTGCCGGAAATCCAGATGTGTTACCGCGGCTGAACTCAACCTTCCGCTTGCGCGGCCGGGCGGGAAGCCGCCACTATTCGCGCGAATGATGCAACCGACGCGAGAATCCGCCGCCGAAAATTCGGGCAGCCCGTTGCCGCGTTTTTTAGCTTCTCCGCGGAATTTTTACATTCTGATCGGCGGATATTTTCTTCTGCAAATTCTGCTTCGGCTGATTGCATCGGGAACGACGGACCTGGACGAAAGCGAGCAATTGCTCGCCACGCAGCAACTCGCACTCGGTTACGGTCCGCAGCCGCCGCTTTACACCTGGCTGCAATTTCCGCTGATCCGGATTTTTGGCGCGAACGTTTTCGCGCTCGCGCTGCTGAAAGATATTTTGCTCTTCGGCATTTACGCGATGACTTATCGGAATGCGCGACTGGTCACGCGCGATCATTGGCGCTCGGTCATCGCGAGCATTTCACTTTTGTTCATTCCGGAAATCGCGTGGGAATCGCAGCGCGATTTGACCCATTCGGTTCTGGTGACGTTGCTGGCAACGGCGACATTTTTCGCTTTTCTGAAACTGAGGGAAAATCGGCAATTGCGATGGTATTTCGCTTTCGGAATTTTCCTCGCGCTCGGCGTGCTGTCAAAATACAGCTTCGCGATCTTTGCAATCGCATTGCTCGTTGCCGCGCTGACGATTCCAACATCGCGGCGAATCGTGTGGAACTGGCGGATGCTTCTGGCGCTGGCGATTTGTTTTGTTTTGCTCGCGCCGCATTTGATCTGGGCGGCGCATCACACGGATTGGGTGATGTCCACATCCAAAAAGTTAGGCATGAGCGCGAATTCCTGGCCGCGAGCGATTCTGGCCGGGCTGGCCAATATGTTCACCGGATTCGGCACGCATGTTGGTTTGCTCGTGGTGTTGTTTGTCATCGCGTGTTGGAAATCGCGCGGGAAAAAAAATTCGGATGCTTCGATGCCTGACGGCGCGAAAACCATCGCGCGCGGATTGCTCGTAATGCTTGTCCTGCTGGTCGCTGGAATTTTCATTTTCAAAGTCACCGGATTCAAAGATCGCTGGTTTCTGCCGCTGTGCGTTTGGGTTCCGATTCTTCTCGTCACGATTTTTGAATCGCGCCTGACCGCCGGGCGAATGCGCGCGCTCGCGAGCATCGCTGGAATGATTGCGCTGGTGATTTCGATTCTCATTCCGGCGCGCGTCTGGTTTTCCGAGCAAATCGGTTTTACCCAGGCGATCAACGCTCCGTTTGATTTACTCGCTCGGGAAATTCGCCGGAACGACGACGCGTTCGCCGGCGTCATCGCAATCAACAATTGGGTTGGCGGAAATCTGAAAAAGGAATTTCCGAAGAAAATCGTTTTTACGCCGCGCATTTTTCTGAAACCGGATCTTCGCGCCGGCGATGAATGCCTGTTGGTCTGGGACGCGCCGCGCGACGCCGAACCGCCCAAAAAATTTCTCGCGTTCGCCGCTCAATTTTCGGATGTGGACATGACCGGAGAAAAAATTATCGAAGCGCGGCTGAAACATTTCCAAACCAAAACAATGCGGCTCGGCATCGCGCGTTGCAAAGTAAAACCGGGAGCGGAAACGATTTTGAAAAATCTTCCCGCGGAATTGCCGGGAAAAAAGATGGAATAGCGATGCGACATTAAGCCGCGCGGAATTGAGCCGTTGTTCAATTCGCCGGGCGATCTGTTTCGTACGAAATTGCCTGGAAAAAGCGGACGAACTGGCTCAACGGCACGTCGAAAATGCCGTGGCGTGTGTAATAGCCGTTCGCCAGCCCCGGCGCGCCGGTCGGAGTAAAATCGTTTCCCCACGGATTGAAAAGATGCACCATGCGTTTTTCCGGATCGTACATCAGGACGCCGAAAACATGCGCATGAGGAATTCCTTTTGGCAGATTCCGAATCTTTCTTTTTCCGGCCGTGCCGACGGTTGTCAGGCGATGCTCGGAGTTGAGTTTGATGAACAGTTTGTCGAGCGCGTCGGCGGCTTTTTCGCGATTGCCCTTGAAAGCGCGCGGGATGACGAATCGCGTGGCTTTGTGGCCCGTCCAGGCCTCAATGGTCGGCGGCGCGCGTCCGCCTTTCAAAAAATCGCGCGCGGTGGTTTCTTCGGCTTCAAGCGTGGCGCCATCGCGTTTGTTTTTCTTTTCCTCCCGAATGAGCGCGTAGGCTTTTTCCAGAACGGCCATCCAGAATCCGGAATCGCCGTCGAGATTCGCGCCCATGATGAGTTCGGAATCCGTGAGCGGCGGCACGACGACTTTTTTGCCGGTAGGAAATTCGACTTCAAATCCGCCGTTTGAAAGCGGATGAATCATCGAACGCACGGCGGCGGGATCGCGGCTTACCATCGAACCAATCACCGCAATCAGATAACAATCTCCCAGGCGACCCTGATGGATGCTGAAAATTTTCGGATCGCCCGGAAGAAACAATTGATGGTTCGCCGTGTGAACGTGCCTTTCGAGCCGCGAAAATTCCCGAGCGACGGCGGGATTTCCGGCGAGCGCGAGAATTTGTTGGCGGTTCAACGGGCCGGGCGTCGCGTCGTCGCCTTCCGCCACGTGCAAATGCGAACGAATGAGCACGACGGCCGCGGCTTCGGTGCCGCGAATCTGCGGATTGTGAACCAGCGCGTTCACCTCGGCAAAATCAAGCGCGCCATCGCGATTGGCGTCCCAGCGTGGAAACGCGGTTTCGCAAATTTGTAAAAATTCAGCGCCGCCGGTTTTTGGCGCGGCGCGGATCGCGGGAGTCGTGGCGAGAATAAGGGCTGCGAGCGCGAGACGTTTTGAAAACGAATTCATCGGTGAATCAAGGCCGGTTCGGGAATTACA
>DASSNZ010000362.1:0-13399 GCA_035701135.1 Verrucomicrobiia bacterium | reverse complement strand
TCGCGGGCCAAACAGACAAATTGAGGAATAGGCGGGATCGTCATGGACCCCCATGTAAATCCTCGTCTTTCCTTTCGAGTCTTTAAGCGTAACTGAACGTGCAACAATATCTTTCAATTTTGAGATTCGCTTTGGCATTCGTATGAAGCTACCAATCTGTTAAGGCCAATCTATCAATTATCATCGCGCCGACGTTCTGATTGTGACGTGCGCGGCTCTCAATCCATCCGATTGCGCGGTGAGTTTGATTTTTCCGGGTTCTCCGGCTTTGCCGCGCACGATGACGAGCGCGAGTCCGTTGAACGCCCTTCGCTCCGGCGATTGAAACGAAACCAGGCTGGTCGGATCGCCGTTGTCGGTGGCAACGATTTCTCCCGGACCTTCAATCTGAAAATGAATGTCGTTCATCGAGCGCGGAACCATCAACCCGTTTTTGTCCGCGATGGTCACGGTGACAAATGACAAATCTTTTCCGTCCGCGCGAATGCGATTGCGGTCCGGTTTCAACGTGATTTTGGACGCCGGGCCGGTGGTTTTCATCACGTCGGTCGCCCATTTTTTGCCGTTCTTGTAAGCGACAACTTTGAGTTCGCCGGGTTCGTAAACCACATTGTCCCAATGAAGGCGATATTCGAATTGGCCTTTTTTCTTTCGCCCCAGGGATTTGCCGTTGAGAAACAATTCCGCCTCGTCGCCGGAAGTATAAACGTGAACCGGCGTGACTTGTCCGACGCGCTCGGGCCAGTTCCAGTGCGGAAGAATGTGCGCCATGGGAAAATCCGGACGCCATTTCGCCTGGTAAATGTAGAAGCGGTCTTTCTTGAAACCGGCGAGGTCCACGATGCCGAAATACGAACTGCGCGATGGAACGAGAATTTTGCCAAGCTCCTTTAATTCTTTTTCCGCGCGCGCTTTCTCGGCGGGATCGGTGTAATTCAGAAGCGTGCTGCGGTCGCCGTTGTAAGGCGTCGGCTCGCCGAGATAATCAAATCCCGTCCAGACGAATTCGCCGGCTACAAATGGAAATTCATCCTGTCCTTTGAATTCCTGGTCCGGCGGCATTGCCCAGCGCGGCGCGTAAAGATCGTACGAACTCATTTGAAAATCCGCCTGGCCGTCCGCTTTGTTCGTGCTGACGGGAAAGAAATATTCGCCGCGCGAACTTACGCAGGACGCGGTTTCGCTCGCGAACAACGGAATCGTGGGATTGGCTTCGTGGAATTTTCCATATTCCCACGGCTTGTAATTGTAGCCGAAGACGTCCACGGTTTTCTGGAATCCGTTGTAACCCGCCCGCAAATCATTGCATCCCGCGGTTGAAGGACGCGTCGGATCCTCCTCGTGCGTGATGTTTGCGAGCGCTTCGGAAATGCGATGACCATGCGGGGAACCCTGCTCGGGGATTTCATTGCCCGTGCTCCAGAGAATCACGCAGGGATGATTCCGGTCGCGTCGAAGTTGCGCGCGCCAATCCTTTTCGTGCCAATCGGGGAAAAGCAAATGATAATCGTTTTTCTTTTTGCCGCGTTCCCAGCAGTCGAACGCCTCGTCCATAACGACAAATCCCATTCGGTCCGCCAGATCGAGCAATTCGGGCGCGGGCGGATTGTGCGAAGTGCGAATCGCGTTGCAGCCCATTTCTTTCAAAATCTGAAGCTGGCGTTCCAGCGCGCGTTCGTTCAAAGCCGATCCCAATGCGCCAAGATCATGATGATCGCAAACGCCGTTGATGTGAACGTGTTCGCCGTTCAGGAAAAATCCTTTGTCCGGATCGAATTTAATCGTGCGAATGCCGAACGGCGTTTCGTAGCGATCAATCAATTTTCCGTTTTGCTCGATGGAAGTGACGACAACATATCGCTGCGGTTTCTCAATGCTCCAGAGGCGCGGACGTTTCACGGAAATTTCCGTCGTGGCGGATGCTACTATGTTCGCGACAGTTTCGAGATTCACGGCGTCGCTCGACGAAACGGTTTTTCCGTCGCGTCCTTTTTCGTCCAGTTCACGAATTTCATTTTTCACGGAAACCGTTGCGTTGGATACGCCGTCATTTTGAATGTTGACCACGATTTTCACCGTCGCTGCGGATTTGCTGACTTCCGGCGTTGTCACGTAAGTTCCCCAATGGCCGACATGAACCGGGCCGGTTTTCACGAGCCAGACGTTTCGGTAAATGCCGCCGCCTGGATACCAGCGCGAGGAATCCGGCGGATTGTCGAGGCGAATCGCGATGACATTTTCCTCGCCGAATTTCACGTACGGCGTGAGGTCAACACGCCACGACGCGTAGCCGTAAGGCCAGCCGCCGACGTATTGGCCATTGATCCAAACGTTCGCGTACGCCATCGCGCCATCCACATCGAGATAAATCTGACGGCCTTTGTCGGATGCCGGAACGCTGAGATGTTTGCGATACCACGCGATTCCCCACCACGGGAGTTTGCCGGTTTCGCCGGGGTAATCCTGGTTGAACGGACCTTCAATTCCCCAATCGTGCGGCAGATTTAATTTTCGCCAACCGCTGTCGTCGAAATCCGAATGCGTGTAGGCGACATCGCCGCCAGGGTTTCCTTCCGGCCTGACCGCCGGATGTGAATTCGTCGTGAGCTCGGCGCCGGTGGCAATGACCCACGGTTTGATTTTCGCGTAACTCAATTCGTCACCCGTACCGGCGGGATCGCCTTTGATGAATCGCCAATCCGCGTCCAGCGAAATCCGCTCGCGAACCGGTGATGATTTTTCCGCCGCGAAAATGGGAACGGCCGAAGCCAGTAAAAGAATGCCGGCAAGCCATGTTCCGCCGGACAACGCGTTCCATAGAGAATTTGATTTCATAAGAATTTTCGGATTCCAATTCAGTTGTTCGATTCGTTTTGCAGCACTCCATGTTTTTTCAGAAAGGCGAATATTTTTTCGCGAACGCCCGGCCATTGCTGCGCGGAAAATCCGTGCCCGGCGTTCGGCACCGTGACCATTTCCGCGTCCACGCCCGCATCGTGCAATGCCTGGGTCAACTTCACGCCCTGCTCCGTCGGCACCGTTCTGTCATTCGCGCCTTGAACGGTCAGAATCGGCGGCAAATCTTTTCGCACATACGTCATTGGCGAAACACGTTTTGCCAGCGCGTCGCGTCCTTCCTGTTCGGGAAGCCATTGCGTGGCCCAGCTTTTTCGATGCGGTCCGGTCAACACATCGCCGACATCCGTAATTCCGTAGCCGTTCACAATCGCGGCCACTTTGACCGTCGGTCCGAGATTCGCCGATGCGTCCGCCATTCCAACCATCAAAGCGAGATGTCCGCCGGCGGACGCGCCGGTGACGACGATCCGATTGGTGTCCACGTTGTATTCGGACGCGTGATCGAAAAACCATTTTGCGGCATCCAGCGCGTCGTTCACCGCCGCGGGCGCGGTGGCGACGGGAGCCATGCGATATTCCACGTTGCAAACGACAAAACCGTGTTTGAGATAAGGCAACGCGAAATTGCCCATCATGGATTTTTTGTCACCGCGAATCCATCCGCCGCCGTGAAACATAATGACGCCCGGCCGTTTTTCCGCCGATGACGCTTTCGGCCACATCACGTCGAGGACCGTTTGATCATAATGATCGTAATGAATATTTGTGCTGGCGCTGATCCAATCCGGAAATGCGGGCGCGCGATTGGTTTGGGCGAAACAAGTGATGATTTGCGCAAAGACAAATCCGAACGCGGCTTTCGTTAATGCGATTCTCATGGTGCGTGTTCGGCAAAGTTTTAGACTTCGCAGGCGCGCCGCGCAAGGAATTCCGCGAGAGAATAAATTTTCGTTTTTACAAATTTTTTGGACAATCTTTCGTGAGCATCGCATCAGGCGAGATCACGAAAGTAAAATGAATATTCAATACGCATCCGGTCGGAAAATCAACGAGGCGGAATTTGTGGATTTGCTGAAGCGCTCCACGCTGGCGGAACGGCGGCCCGTTGACGATTCCGGAATTCTCAAAGCGATGCTCGAAAATGCGAATCTGCTTTGCACAGCGTGGGACGGCGAAAAGCTGGTCGGACTCGCGCGTTCCGTCACGGATTTTGAATACTGCTGCTATCTTTCGGATCTCGCCGTGGATGAAGCGTATCAGAAAAAAGGAATTGGCCGCGAATTGATCCGGCTCACGCAATCAAAGCTCGGAAGAAAAGCAAAATTGATCCTGCTCGCCGCGCCGAAAGCGGAGGAATATTATCCGAAAATCGGATTTGCGGCCCATCGGTCCGCGTGGATTTTGCGGGCGGACGAAAGTTTGAAATAATTCCGGAAAAAAGCAAAAAGACGGCTCGCAATTTTTCAGTTGCGTGCGCCCGAAACGGAGAGAGAAAGCGTGGAAACCTCCCGAGTTCCACGCTTTCTGTTGTTCTCGTTCCCCAAAATTGTTCCGCCGTTCTATTGTTGTTCAGAGCCGGTCGAATTGGAATTCGTCGAACTGTTTGGGTTTAAAAGGTCGCTGCTCCCCGCGCCCTTCATTGTTCCCGACGGAGTTTCCGCGCCGCCCATCGAACTCGAAGACGATTCACCCGAAACGCCGTAATAGGAATTGATCCGCTGCGTCCAGCCCGGCTGGCCCAATTCGTTCAGGCGATTCTGATTGAGCGTGGGCGCCTGGTCCAATTTGCTTTGCTCGACGTTGAGCGTGAAACTTTGTTCTCCATTCATGCTCAAACCGCTTGAGGCAGGTTTGAGAAGCGACCACGGAACAGGCACGAGTTGTCCGCCGCTGGAACTGGAATACGCGCTGGTTCCGCCGCTTTGAGTTTGCGATTCGGAAGTTGTTCCCTCGCTTGTGCCGGAACTTGTTCCGGATGGCGTCGTGGCGCCGCCCATTTCGTTGCGCGAGATGACGACAAAATCAATTTTGCCGGACGTCGGATTGACGATCGCGTCCTGAATCTGGCCGATCTGGCTTCCGGAAGAATCCTTCACCGTCGCGCCGATGAGTTTGCTGGCGCGAATGGCGTGTTCATTTCGGCCTGTTGCACCCAGGCGATGTCCGCCCCAGCGATGACTCGAGCCGCTGTTCAATTGATCGGAGGATTGATCGCTTTCGGATTGCGATTGCGTGCTTTGCGACTGGTCACTTTGTGATCCCGTTTGATCGCTTTGCGATCCGGTTTGCGCCGGCGCGGAAAGCGACAGCATCGAGCAGGCAGCGCAAACTAAACTGATTCGGAATAATGCTTTTTTCATAGTTTCTTTCTTGTTGCTGTTCATTGAAAACAGACGCCACCAAAGCGCCGTAAAGAACATGGGGCAACCTATTGGCGGCATCCGGCGCACCCAATGGGGAGAAATCCTGCTTTGGCACGGGAAGGCAACCGGGTTCGCGACGTGAAATTCGTTGCGCCGATTTCGTGTCCGGAAAAGGCCCAGGTTCACGCGGATTTCAATCCAGGAATTTTTTCGCGGCAAACACGGCAACAAACTTATTTACTTCACCGCGTCTCCATTTATATTTTCCCGGCAGTTGGCCGATGTGGCGGAATTGGCAGACGCGCTAGACTCAAAATCTGGTACTCTCACGAGTGTGTGGGTTCGACCCCCTCCATCGGCACCAACTTCGATTTTCTTTTCCACCAATTTCCTCAACATCACCAGAATAGAGGATGCGTTTGACACGAGTTTCTCCGTGCAATTCCATTTGTCCTTTGCAATTCTCCGAACACTAGAAATTCCTGAGCGAATGAAAAAACTGATTACTCTTCTTGCGATTTGCGCCGTGTTTTCGTCTGCCTGCAAACTGCTCGCGGACAATAACGTTTCATCGGGCCAGTTGGCTCTCAAATCCAAAAATCTCGACGGCAACCAGACCATCGTTTTAGATGAATTTTTTTATGACACGGAAACCGGCCGCCAGACGATTCCCGTGCCGTCCATCGAAATTTCAAAATCCACCTCGCGCGACATCCAAATGCCCGATGGCCGCATGGTGAAACTCTCCGTGAAAAAAAGCGGAGATGATTTCATGCTCGATCTCACGGCAAATCGGGATTCGGACATCACGAATTGGGGCATGGCGATTTACGCGGCTGATTCGGAATATTTCACCGGCCTGATGGAGCGCGTCGTGGACGGACCGCAAGCCGCTTCGTGGGCGCGCGGAATCACCGAGGCGATGAATCTGCGCGGGCAGAAAGTGGACATGATTTTGAAACCGACCACTTCGGTTTACGCGCCGTTTTATATTTCATCGCGCGGCTACGCGACGTTTGTTCAAGGCGATTGGCCGGGCGTTTACGATTTTTGCAAAGAGGATCCGCAGCGCGTGAAAATTGCCTTCGAAGGACCGTCCTTCGCGATGAAAATCTACACCGCGAAAACTCCCGTCGAACTTGTCAAAGCCCACGCGCTCGACGCCGGCCCGCCGTTCATGCCGCCGAAATGGGCGTTCAAACCCTGGCGCTGGCGCGACGAACACACCGAGCGCTCGACGTATTATGATGGCACGCCCGTCACCGGCCCGTTCAATTCCGAGGCGATGGAGGATTTGCTGATGATGAAGGCATACGGAATTCCGTGCGGCGTTTATTGGATTGACCGCCCGTGGGGTCCTGGCCGGCTGGGTTATGATGACTTTGAAATTGATTCCAATCGCCTGCCGCATTTTCCCGAAATGGTGAAATGGCTGAATGCTCACGACACGCAAATGCTTTTGTGGATCGCGCCGTTTTTCCAGGGCCAAATGGAAACCAACGCGCTCGCCAAAGGCTACACACTCGCCGGACAAAAACCGCAGAAAAACAATTATCCGATGGTGGACTTCACCAATCCGCGCGCCAAAAAATACTGGCAGGACGGCGTCGCAAAATTGCTCAAGCTCGGCGTCGCCGCATTCAAGCTGGATCGCGGCGAGGAAGACATTCCCGAAAGCGGGCCTTACAAAGTTTTTGATGGACGTTCGATTCGCGAAAACCGGAACGCGTATCCGCCGATGTACGTGAAAGCCACTTACGAGGTCGCGAAAAAATATCGCAAGGATTTCGTCTGCATGCCGCGCGCGGCCTACACCGGCAGTTCCAAATACGCGGCGTTCTGGGGCGGCGACATCGGCGGAACTCAGGAAGGATTGCGCGCTTCAATTATCGCGGTGCAACGCTCGGCCGTGATGGGGTATCCGATCTGGGGATCGGACACCGGCGGTTACAACGTTCAGTCCATGGACACGGATGTTTGCGGGCGCTGGCTGGGTTTCAGTTGTTTCACGCCGATCATGGAAGTCGGCCCGACCAAGAATGTCGCCTTCTGGGATTTTCATCGTCCGCAGCGTTATGACGCGGAATTGATCGCAATCTGGCGGCTTTACGCGCGGCTGCACACGCGGCTGGCGGACTACGGATTCGCCGCCGCAAAGGAAGCGCACAAAACCGGAATGCCGGTGGTGCGTCCGCTTTTTCTCATCGAACCGCAAGCGCCGGAAGCATGGTCAAACTGGTGGACGTATCAATACGGCCCGGACATTCTCGTTTCGCCAATCTGGAAAAAAGGCCAGACCACACAGGAAGTTTATCTGCCCTCGGGAAATGAATGGCGTGAAGTGTGGACGGGAAGAATTTACAGCGGCGGCAAAACCATCACCGTCAATGCCGAGTTGCATCAGCTTCCCATTTTCGTCCGCGTCGGATCGAAAGTGGATCTTGGCGATTTAAACCAGGAATGGGCTGAATCATGGAAAATCGCGCAAACCCATCCCGACCTCAAAAAACTTGATGCCGAACTGAAAGCGGAATTTGATAAAAATTATTCCTCCGCGCGGAAATAAAACATCACGCAAGCAGCTTCTGAATGATACAGGGCTTGCTCAAAATCCGGCAAAAATCCGTCGGCGGAACGCCATCGCGGACCCGAAAAAGTTATGCCGGAACGTCAGGCCAACCTGGATTGAAAAAAGTAAAACGGGAAAAAGCTGCGCTGGAAATTGAAGATTCACAAATGGTGCCGGTGGTCGGACTCGAACCGACACGACTTTTTACGGTCCCAGGATTTTAAGTCCTGTGCGTCTGCCATTTCGCCACACCGGCAACTCTCATCTTCGGTTTAAAAACAGTCCATTCAAAACCTCAATCTCCCGCGCCCACTTTCTCAAAAGTCCTCCGTGAGCGCAAGGGAAGTCGCCGTTCACCGGCAAGCGCATCCGAATTTCAAATGCGAATCGTTTATCAAACGAACGCGAATGCGAACGCGGTTGTCCGCAATTCTTTCGTCAAAATTTTCGGCAAAAAGAAAACTCGATAACAGGAATGCCTCGGTGCATTCTTCGGGAAAAGAATTTCCAAAAACGCGCGCGCAAAGCAAATGAACCGATGAATCTTGATTTCAAATCGCATCGCGAGTTTTTGCAAATGCCGGTTTGCCCGCGCGTTCGCAATTTTTAAACAACCTCTCTCCATGGCCACCTCCAGGTATCGCACCGCGCCGTTAAAAACAGACAAAATGCCGCCCGGCATCGGTTACATTGTCGGCAACGAAGCGGCCGAGCGGTTCAGCTATTACGGCATGAATTCCATTCTCGTGATTTTCATGACGAAATACCTGATGAATTCTCACGGTCAGCCGGACCACATGAGCGACGCAAAAGCCGAGGAATGGTATCACTTTTTCGTTTCGTTTGTTTATTTTCTTCCGATTGTTGGAGCGTTTCTCGCCGACGCGCTGCTTGGGAAATATTTGATCATCCTTCTGTTGTCGGTGGTGTATTGCTTCGGGCATTTCGCGCTGGCGATTGATGACACGCGGCTCGGGCTTGCAATCGGCCTGAGCCTGATTGCGATGGGCGCGGGAGGAATCAAACCGTGCGTCGGCGCGAATGTCGGCGATCAATTCAGCAAGGAAAATCAACATTTGCTGCCCAGAGTTTTCAGTTGGTTTTATTTCTCCATCAACTTCGGCTCCGCGTTTTCCACTCTGCTCATCCCTGAATTGCTCCATCGCGTCGGACCGTCCGTCGCGTTCGGCGTGCCGGGAATTGCAATGCTGATTGCGACGATTGTTTTCTGGATGGGACGACGGAAATTCGCGCACGTCCCTCCAAGCGGTCTTGGAAATTTTCTCAGGCAATTCACCGTGCGCGAAAATCTCAAGGCGCTGGGCAATCTTCTAATTCTCGTCCCGTTCGCCGCAATGTTCTGGGCGTTATGGCAGCAGAATTTTTCGACGTGGGTTGTGCAATCCGAAAAAATGAACCGCTACATGTTCGGCCACAACTGGCTTCCCGCGCAGATTCAAACGGTCAATCCAATTTTCGTCCTCACGCTTCTGCCGTTCACTTCTTACGTGCTGTATCCGGCGATGGAAAAATTTTTTCGTGTCACGCCGCTCCGGAAATTCGGCATGGGATTGTTCGCCATTACGATCTCATTTGTGATTGTCGGCTGGATTCAGACGCGCATTGACGCCGGCCAAACGCCGCATATCTCCTGGCAAATTCTTGCGTTTCTCGTGTTGACGTTTGGAGAAGTTTTGGTTTCGGTCACGCATCTGGAATTCGCCTACACGCAGGCTCCGAAAGCGATGAAATCGCTCGTGATGTGCACTTATCTTGGCGCGGTGTCGTTGGGAAATGTTTTTACGGCGGCGGTGAATCATTTCATTCAAAACCCGGACGGCACAGTGAAACTCGCGGGCGCGGCTTACTTTTTCTTCTTCGCAAAAATCATGCTGGCCACCGCGATCCTGTGGCTCATCATCAGCCCATTCTATCGTGGCAAAACGTATATTCAGGATGATACGCAAACTGCGGCCGCGTAAGATTTCCTTGCGAAGAAACTCTAATTTCGCGCGGGCGCAAACCGCAAATTATGCGAGGCAATTTTCCGCGCTCAGTTGCATCGCAATTTCACGGCACTTCCGCAAATTCAGTTTTCCGGTGCCGAGATACGCAAACTCGGAAACGTAAAAAAACTGGTCCGGACGCGGCTTCCACAAATTCGGCAAATCGCATTGCGCCAGCTTTTCGAAACATTCCTGCAGTTTGTCGTGGGCAATTTTGTGCAGAACCACGAGCCGTTCGCCTTTCTTCTCATCCGGCAAACCGATGACGACAAACGATTGCTCGGTAGCGCCGGCGAGTTCGTGCAATTTTTCCTCCACCTTGATGTGCGGAACCATTTCGCCCCCAATCTTGCTAAAACGGCTCAGGCGATCCGTGATTTGCAGAAATCCATCTTCGTCAATCGCGGCAATGTCGCCGGTAACGTACCAACCACCCTCACCCGGCATTCTAGCCGCTGTTTCCCGTTGGACTGGAGAGAAGCCGGGGTTGAGGGTTTCTCCTCCGATTAAAACCTCCGCCGTTTTTTCCGGCCTGCCCAGATAACCGCGCATCACGTTCGGTCCGCGAACGAGCAGCAATCCCGATTTTCCGACCGGCATTGGCGCGCGCGTTTCCGGATCCACAATTCGCACCGAAACACCTGGAATCGGATGCCCGATTTTCCCGCGTTTCGCGCCAACCTGCCGAAAACCCGCCGAGCGAAAATCCGGCGTGTTCACCGCGACGGCGGGCGAACATTCCGTGCAGCCGTAGCCTTCGAGCGGGCGAATTCCAAATTGCTCCTCGAACGCCGAAGCGAGTCGTTCCGGCAATTTCTCCGCCGCCGTCATCACAACTCGCAGGCTTCCGAAATCTCCCGGCGCGCAGCTCCGCATGTAAAATTGCAAAAAAGTCGGCGTCGCCAAAAGAAACGAAATTCCATACTCGCGCACCAGCGGACCGATGACTTTCGCGTCGAGCGGATTCGGATGATAAACCACACCGATGCCTGACATGGCCGGAAGACACAGCGTTCCCGTAAAACCAAAAGAATGGAAAAACGGCAAAATGCCGAGAATCCGATCCGCGCGATTCAATCCGAACACCTGTTCAAGTTGTTCGATGTTCGCCCCAATATTGTAATGACTCAGCATCACGCCTTTCGGATCGCCGGTGCTGCCGCTGGAAAAAATGACGGTCGCGAGATCGTTCAAACTCTTTTCTGAATGATGAGTTTTGAGTTTTGAATTTTGAGTTATTTTTTTGCCGCTGATTCGTCCGCAAAAGCGTTCCAACAATCCAATCGGAAAAATCAACGCCGAAAATGCCGCGAATTTTTCCAGCGCGGACGGCGCGGCGGCGATTTCTTCCAAAAAAACAGTTTCGCACGGAACATCCAGTTTGAGTTTTTCCAGAAATGCGCGCGAAGTCACAACCGTTTTGATTTCGCATTGTTGGATGCACGACGCGAGCGTTTCATGCGAAACGGTATAATTCAGATTCACCGGAATTTTGCCCGACAACATCGCCGCGAAATTCACGAGCGCGCCCGGAACCGACGGCGGCAAAAGCAACCCGATCATTTCCTGTTCCGCCCAGGTTTTTCTCAATCGCCGCGCGAGAAAAATGGTTCGCGTCAAAGCCGAGCCGAAACTGACATTTTTGTTTTGCAAATCAGCCATCGCGAATCGAAACGGACGTCGCCGCGCCGTTTTCACGAACGCGCGATGCAGTGGTTTCATTCGCGATTTGCGAAATTGCCACGCTTCGGCAAGCAATTCCTGCACGGCCTGGCGAACTTCAAACGGCGCGGCGGTCGGCGGCAATGCCTTGCCGAAATTGATCGTGATGGGATACGGAATCCGGCGCGGAACTTTCCAAAGAAATCGCCCTTTTTCAAAACTGAAAATGCTGCCCCACACGCCGTCGAGCGCGACCGGAATAATCGGCGCTTCGACATCTTTCATGATCCGCTCGAAGCCGCGACGGAACGGAAGCAGATGTCCGATGCGCGTGATTTGACCTTCGGCGAAAATGCACACGACTTCGCCGGCGCGAATCGCGTCGCTCGCAGCTTGCAGCGAATGCAACATTTCGCGCGGGCGTTGCTCGGAGGAAATCGGAATGATGCCAAGTAGCCGCGCGAACGGTTTCAGAAACGGCAATTCATAATGCGACTTGAGCATCATGAATCTCACGCGGCGGTCCGTCGAAGCGAGAAGCAACAGCGCGTCCACAAACGAAACGTGATTGCAAACGAACAACGCGCCGCCTTTAGCCGGAATGTTGTCGCGCCCGAGAACTTTGATGCGATACAGCGTTCGCGTCAGCAGCCAGAGAATAAATCGCAGCAGCGAATCGGGGAGCAGCGCGACAATGTAAATCGTCGCCGCAAACGTCATGGCTGCGATAACGAGAAAAACCGCGGGCGGACTGAGTTTCAACGTCACCGTCAGGAAATAATAAATTCCCGACGCCAGAAAAATGCCGACAAACGAAAGCAGATTGGCCGCCGCGAGCAGGCTCCCTTTTTCTTCCCGCGCCGGGCGATGCTGCAACAACGCGGAAATCGGCACGATGAAAAATCCGCCGAAAAATCCTAACAACGCCAGATCAATCGCGACGTGGAGAAATGAAAGTCCTGTTCGACCGAGCAGCGCGCAAAAAACAGTCAATCCGATCGCGCCCAGCGGAATCAGTCCGTATTCAATTTTTCCGCCGGACAAATAACCCGCCGCAAAACTGCCGAAGCCAATGCCAATCGCCGTTGCCGCCTGAAGATAACTGCTCTTCTGCGGATCACTGATTCCGAGCGCGTCCTGCGCGTAAATTACAATCAGAAATTGGATGAGCGCGGCGATGGCGAAAAAATAAGTATTTCCCCAGACCGCGAGCCACAACGCGCGGTCCTTGCGCGCGATTTGAATCTGTTTCCAGAGTTCGCGGAGAAAATTCGGGTTGAATTTTTTCGACGGATCGGCAGCCGGAACTTTGGTAACGCCAAAACTCGTGGAAAGCCCGAACGCCGCGAGCGCGATCAGGATTGCGCCCGACCACGCGGGCTGCGCGGAAAACGTTTTGCACATCCAGCCGCCCGCGACGGTTCCGAAAATAATGGCCAGAAATGTTCCGAGTTCCAACACGCCGTTGCCCCAGGAAAGTTTTTTCTCCGGCAACAATTCCGGCAGCAAACCATATTTTGCCGGGCCGAAAAATGCGCTGTGGACGCCCATCAGAAAAACGCAGCCGATTGTAAGATAAAGCTGGTGAATCGCCAGCCCGACAAGCGCGAGCAGCATCACGAAGATTTCAAAAGTTTTGACGCCAATGCTGACGCTGCGTTTGCTGAAACGGTCGCACAGAAATCCGCCGGCCATGGAAAAGACGATGAACGGCAACGCGAACAGCGCGCCGGTAATGCTGACCAGGCGGTCGCGTTGCGCGTCGGAAAATCCCATCGTGGCGATCAAAAAAATCGCGAGCCATTTGAGCGCGTTGTCGCTGAACGCGCCTTGAAATTGCGTGACGAACAGGCTCCAAAAACCGCGCAGGGAAGTTTGCGGCTCCGAGGATTCGCGCGACGCGCCGGGATTCGATGTTGTTGTCATGGCTTTACATTTTG
>DASSNZ010000361.1:0-2510 GCA_035701135.1 Verrucomicrobiia bacterium | reverse complement strand
ACCCGACGCGCGCTTATCTTGTGAAACTTCCATCGCGCCGGAGCATCAATGTTTTTTTCTACGACGGTCCCGTTTCGCAGGGAATAGCCTTTGAAAAACTGCTTTCGAGCGGCGAAAAATTCGCGGACCGGCTCGCCGGCGCGTTCGACGACAAACGCGAATGGGACCAACTGGTGAACATCGCGACGGACGGCGAATCGTACGGGCATCATCATCGGCACGGCGAAATGGCGCTGGCGTTTGCGTTGCGGGTCATCGAGGGGCGCGGCGTCGCGCGGCTGACCAATTACGCCGAATTTCTTGAAAAATTTCCGCCGAAACGCGAGGTGAAAATTCACGAGAAAAGTTCGTGGAGTTGTTCGCACGGCGTCGGCCGATGGATGACGGATTGCGGCTGCAACAGCGGCGGTCACAGCGGATGGAACCAGGCCTGGCGAGCGCCGCTGCGGGAATCGCTCGACTGGCTGCGCGATGCCGTCGCGCCGTTGTTTGAAAATAAAGCGAAGGAATTTCTGCGCGATCCGTGGGGCGCGCGCGACGATTACATTTTCGTGATTCTGGATCGCTCGGCGGAAAACCGGGAAAAATTTTTTCGTGAACACGCCACGCATGAACTGAACGACGGCGAAAAAGTCGCGGTGCTGAAACTGATGGAACTGCAGCGGCACGCGATGTTGATGTACACGAGTTGCGGCTGGTTTTTCGACGAGCTTTCGGGAATTGAAACCGTGCAGGTGATTCAATACGCCGCTCGGGTTCTCCAACTGGCGAATGAAATTTTCGGGCAGGATCTGGAGCCGCGTTTTCTGGAGCGGCTGGAGCGCGCGAAAAGCAATATTCCCGAAAATCAAAATGGCCGCGTGGTATACGAGAAATTTGCCAGACCCGCGATGATTGATCATCGCAAAGCCATCGCGCATTACGCGATCAGTTCGGTGTTTCACGATTATCCCGATCGCCTGCGGATTTTTTCTTTTACGTTTCAGGACGAGCATCGCGAGCAATTCACCGCGGGCAAAACGCGGCTGGCGATTGGACGCACGAAAGTCATTTCCGAAATCACGCTGGAATCCGAAACGCTGGCCTACGCGATTCATTACATGGGCGAGCATAATGTCATCGGCGGCGTCGGCTCGTTCGATTCGGAGGAGAAATACGATTTGATGTTCCGGGAAATTAAAACCGCGTACGAGAGCGCGGATTTCCCGGAAATCATCCACCTGATTGACCGGCATTTCGGGAAATCCGCTTACTCGCTGAAATCGCTCTTCAAAGACGAACAGCGGCGAATCATCGGCGATATTCTTGGTTCGACGCGCGAGGACATTGAAAATCGTTTTCGGTTGATCGCGGAGCGTTACACGCCGTTGATGAAATTTCTGCAAAGCGCCGGAGCGCCCGCGCCGCAGGAATTGCAGTCCGTATTGGATTTGATTTTGCACAGCGATTTGCGCCGCCAGTTTAAGGCGGAACAGCCGGACATTGAACGATTGCGCGCGTTGATCGAGGAAGCAAAACCGCGCGGGCCTCAAGTGCTCGACGTTGAAATCAGCTTCGTCGCAAAACATTTTCTCGAACGCGCGATTCAAAAAATCGCGGAACATCCCGACGAAGCCGAACCGATGCGAATGCTGGAACAGGTCGCGGCGCTGGTGATGCCGCTGCCGATCGGATTGGACGTGGGCCGGACGCAAAACACGTATTGGAGCCTGACGCAAACGGCGCTGCCGGATTTGCGGCGTCGCGCGGAAGGCGGCGCGAAAGCAAAGGAGGCGCTGGACGCGTTTCTCGCGCTGGGCCGGCGATTGGGATTCGCGCCGTGCGCGCTCGAACCCGAAGCGGCCGACGCAAAAAAAGATCGGCAATGAAATCGGGGGAAAAAATTTCGTTCGCGAAGCGGATTCCCGTCGCGACGTACCGGTTGCAATTCAACCGCGATTTCACGTTCGCGCAGGCGTCCGAAATTCTAGAATACCTTCGCGATCTTGGCATTTCGGATTGTTACGCATCACCGTTGTTCCAGGCCGGTCCGAAAAGCGCGCACGGTTACGATGTTTGCTGTTTCAGCAAATGGAATCCGCAGCTTGGCGGGAAAAAAGATTTTGAAAACTTCGCGGCGAAACTTCACGAACTCGGCCTTGGCCTTTTGCTTGACATGGTTCCGAATCACATGGGCGCGGCGGATTCCAACAGTTGGTGGGTTGACGTGCTGGAAAACGGGCGCGGCTCGCAGTACGCGAATTTTTTCGACATTGATTGGGATCGCCCGGAGCCGTTGCGCGGCAAAGTTCTGTTGCCGGTTCTTGAAGACGATTACAAAAAAGTTCTGGCGGCCGGGAAACTCGATCTTGAATTCGAGAAACAAAAATTTTTTATCCGTTATTACGAGCGGAAATTTCCCGTTGCGCCGGAATCCATTTCCGCCGGAGAACACCGGAATCCGCGAAAAACGCTCGCCGCGTTTCGCGACGATTCCGCAAAGCTCGACGCGTTGATTGGGCGGCAGCATT
>DASSNZ010000360.1:0-2683 GCA_035701135.1 Verrucomicrobiia bacterium | reverse complement strand
TCGCTGGCGTGATCCGGCGACGCTGAATTACCTGCTGAAAATCGCGGTCGCGTTTTTCATCACCGGCATTGGCGGTCTGATTCTCGAAAAAAATCATTTCAAACTGCCGGAAACCGTTTTGCCCATCGCCATTGCGCTGATCATCGGCGGAATTTTCTTTGTTCTCGTCGAAAGCTGGCTGCGTGGAAAACCGCTGAAAAGCGAAATTACATGGACAGTTGTCGTGGCGGTTGGAATCGGGCAATTGCTCGCGGCGGTTTTTCCTGGAACATCGCGTTCCGGCGCGACCATTTTGCTCGCATTGATGCTTGGATTGAACCGTCCGCTGGCGACGGAATTTTCGTTTCTGGTGGGAATTCCGACAATGCTTGCCGCCGGTGGTTTGAAAATTTTCCAGGCGCTGCATCATTCCGATCCGACAGCGGCGCATGAAAACTGGTCCGCCGTCGCACTCGGAACCATTGTTTCCGCGATTGTGTCGTTCATCGCGGTCAAATGGCTCTTACGCTACATCCAGACACACACGTTCACGATTTTCGGCTGGTATCGGATTGCGCTGGGAATCGCGCTTTTGTGCCTCGGGTTTTATTTCCAATTTTGATCTGCCGCCGCCATCTTGCCGGCAAATTTTAGCGGGAGCGATTCAGTTTCAACAGAAGGAAACCAAGGAAACAGCGTGAAGGCTATGAAGCGCGAGACAGCCAAAAAAATTCCGCTTCTGTTCATTTTGAACGGTTCCGGTTTAGATTTGAATTTCTGCCGACAAAATGCCGGCAGCACTTGGCGAGCGCCTTAAAGGTTCGCGTAAAATTCCTCGACGACTTTGCGGAACGTATTTTCGCGCACGTTCACGATGCCCATTTCGCGCTGCGCATTTTCCTCTGAATCGCTGGCGTGGGCGGCGTTGACCATGATCGTCTGTCCGAATTCCCGGCGGATGGATCCCGGCGGCGCTTTCGATGGATCGGTCGGCCCGAGCACATCGCGAATTTTGCGAACAGCTTCGATGCCTTCATAGACCAGCGCGATGCAACGTTCCGTGCCGGGCTTTTCCCATTCGTTTTGCGGGATTTCCGACGGCGCGTGGCCGGACATGAATTTCACAATGTTATCGAATTGATTATCGCCAAAGGTCGGCCCGAGAATATCGCCAAGCTGTTTTTCCGTTTCCGGCGAAATCCTGAATCCGAATTCCTTTTCCAGAGCGCCTTTGGCTTTCGCGCCGACCATGTCTTTCAATTTCGTGCGAAGCACTTCGCGAACGGGACCGTAAAATTCCAGCGCCTGCGCGACGCTCATCCGATGCAGCTTGATTCCGACGATGAACAATCCGGTGCGCGAAAAGAAATCAATGACATTTCCGGGCCGGCCGGACGGAAATCGAAAATTCTCCGGCTTGATCAAAACCAGCGTGCGCTGCGGCTTTTCCCCGGACGGATATTGGATCAGATTTTCCAGAACGCCGCCGTCGGAATCGGAATATTTTGTCCAGAGCTTTAATTTCGCTTCGCATTCCTCGGGAGTCGGCGGCGCGAGAACGGCGGGTTCGAAATAACGGACCTGGCCGCTTCCATCCATGATCAAATCGCCGTAAGTATCGCGAATGGTTTCGCCACCGCGACGGTCCGGAGCGATGTTTCCGACGACCGCGCGTGTTTTGCGAACGGCATCCTCACCTTTAAAAACCAGCATCATCACGCGATGCTTGCGTCCCGTGCGCGGATCGGGAGAGAAATTTTCGAGAATGTATTGATAAATCAGTTCCTGAATGCGGCGATCCTGCGGATCGTTCGCCGAAATGCTCGCGTCGGCGTATTGCTTCGCGAGTTCCTGGCTCGGAGCGAACATTCTGACGGCGACGAGATCCAATCCGGTCCGTGTAATAAGCCGGCTCAAAATGCCGCCGGTCCGCGATTTGAAAAGGGAATAAGGCGTGATGATGACGTAAGCTAGCTGTTGGGACATATTTAGTTTGACTTTGTTTCCGTAGAAGCCGGGGAAGCGGACGGCGTGGCCGAGCCTTTGCCGCCGAGAATTTTAAACATGACAGTTCCGCAGGTCGGGCATTTGCCTTTAATGGCTTTGCGCCCGTTTTTCATCGTTTCTTCCACCGCATCCGAAATTTCCTTCTTGGCCTTGCACTTAACGCAGTATCCTTCAGGCATAAATTCTTTCCCGCCCGACGCTTCATGCGCCGGCGCAGTGATGAAAACAGCTTAGGTTGCGGTGATTGGGGGCGTCAATGTCAATTCCCCGGTGGCAAAAGCGTGAAATTCCTCCAAAATCTCGCGATTTTTAAAATGAAACGCTGCCAAACGGCAGGTTCTCAGGCCGTCGCCACCTGCTTGCGAAGTTCGGTTTTTAAGACTTTTCCCGTCGCGTTTCGCGGCAAAGCCGAAACAAAAATCACTTCGCGCGGCACCTTGTAATCCGCGATTTTTTCGCGAATAAATTTCAATAACGCCGTTTCGTCCAGCGTCGTTCCTTCGTTTGCAACGACAAACGCCACCGCGTGTTCGCCGCGCCGCTCGTCCGCGCGTCCGACAACCGCCACTTCCTTCACGTTGGGAAATTGATAGATGATTTCCTCGATTTCGCGCGGATAAACGTTGTTTCCGTTCACCAACAGCATGTCTTTTTTCCGGTCGGTGATGTAGTAATAACCTTCGTCGTCGCGATAGCC
>DASSNZ010000359.1:0-2888 GCA_035701135.1 Verrucomicrobiia bacterium | reverse complement strand
TGACGCAGCGATTGCGCGGACGATTGATAACTGCTCGTTTTGTCTCGGGCCGGATGTCGCGGAGTTTGAAAGGAATTTCGCGCGTTACGTTGGCGCGGAATTTTGCGCGGGATTCAACAGCGGCACGTCCGCGCTGCACATCGCAATGTTGCTTCTGAACGTCGGTCCGGGTGATGAAGTGATCACCACGCCGACGACTTTTGTGGCGACGAGCTGGGCGATTTCGTACGTCGGCGCAAAACCGGTTTACGTGGAAATCGAGGATGCCACGTTCAACATGGATCCCAAACGCATCGAGCGCGCAATCACGCCGCGCACCAAAGCCGTCATGCCGGTGCATCTTTACGGGCAGCCGTTTGATATTGATCCGATTCTTGAAATCTGCCGGAAACGTAATTTGCCGCTCGTCGAAGATGCCGCGCAGGCGCACGGCGCAAAATATAAAGGCAAAACGATCGGCACGTTCGGCGCGATTTCCTGCTTCAGTTTTTATCCTGGAAAAAATCTCGGCGCGTGCGGCGAAGGCGGGGCTTTGGTGACGAACGACGCGAAGTTTAACGCCCGCGCCCGCGCGTTGCGCGAACACGGCTCCACGAAGCGTTATTATCACGACGAGGTCGGTTACAATTATCGCATGGAAGGCATTCAAGGCGCGGTGCTGGATGTGAAATTAAAATATCTGCCGCAATGGACGGAATCGCGGCGCGCCATCGCGCATAAATATCACAAGTTGCTCGCGGATACGCCGCTGCAATTGCCGATTGAAGCTTCCTACGCTGAAAGCGCGTGGCATTTATACGTCGTGCGCCATCCGCGACGCGACAAACTCAAAAAACATCTCGAAGCCAACGGCGTCGGTTGTGCGCTGCATTATCCGCTGCCGCTGCATTTGCAGAAATGCTACGCATCGCTCGGCTACAAAGAAGGCGATTTTCCGATTGCCGAAAAAGCGGCGCGCGAATGCCTGAGCCTGCCGATTTATCCGGAAATGACGGACAAACAGATTCAGCGCGTGGCGGACGTGATCAAGGAATTTTTCCGGAAGTGAACCGCCGAAGGTGTTTCGAGCTATTGAAACAGAAGGTCGCCGGCCGGATTTCCACTTAGAAATTGTAGCGCGCGCCAAAGAAAAAATTTCATCTGCGTCCATTCGTTCGGTTCAAGCCGCGAAACCCGGATTCTGGAATTCACTTCGGTTTCGGATTTCTTTCGATATTCGGATTTCGGTCTTCGATTTTCCGGCAGAGATTTCTTTCCTCAACTTTGCCCTTTGAACTTCCCGCTGCGGCTCGTATAAAGAACGCATGTTAACGTTGCCGGCTATGTTGGCGAATGGCGGGGTGATTCTCTGGCTGATTTTGCTCGTCAGCGCCGTCGCGGTTGTGGTGTTTGTCGAGCGCTTTCTGCATTATCACCGCGCGCAAATCAATTCCACGGAATTCCTCAGCGGCGTGCGCAATGTGCTCCGGCGCGATAATGTCGTCGAAGCGCTTTCAATTTGCGACGCCACGCCCGGCCCGGTCGCCCGGCTCGTCAAAACGGCGATTCTGAATCGCGACCACGGACGCGAGCGGATCACCGAATCGCTCGAGGAAGCCGGATTGTCCGAAGTGCCGAGGCTGGAGGAAAAATTAAATCTGCTCGCCACGATCGCGCAAATCACACCGTTGCTGGGTCTGCTCGGAACGATTCTCGGGCTGATGCAAACGTTCAGCGCGATCAATCGCGCCGGAGTCATGGCGCACGCCGGGATGGTTTCCGATGGCGTGTGGAAAGCGTTGATTTGCGCGGGCGCCGGACTGGCCGTTGCGATTCCCGCGCACGCCGCCTACAATTATCTCGTCAGCCGCGTGAATTCCATCGTGCTCGACATGGAACGTTCGGCCACGGAAATCGTGAACATCGTCACCGAGAATGACACGGCCAAAACGCCATGAAATTTCCGCGTAATGCCCGCATTTTTCGAGGCCAGCTTGACGCCGCGCCCATTGCCTCGGTTTTTTTTCTGCTGGTCATTTTCGTGATGCTCGGAACGATGGTTTATACACCCGGCGTTCGCGTTCCGATTGAATTGCCCGAGTCTCCGGATGCAAGTGCGCCGAACGCGTTGCCGGGAACGGATCGCCCGACGATTTCCATCGCGTTGGACGCCGAGGGACAATTTTATCTGGAAAACCAGCGCGTCAGCGAAAACGCTTTGACAAATCGGCTCCAACAACTTGCCGAAAAAAGTCCTCAGCCGCTCACGCTCGTCGTTCTGGCGGACAAACACGTCAGCGAAGAAATGCTCGTGCATCTGGCGCAATTGTCGCGCGGCGCGGGCATTCAGGAATTGTTGCTGGCGACGTTGCCGCGCGCGTTTTCATCGAATCCGCCAAAACCGCCGTCGCCATGACTTCCGTTTCCGCTGATTCGCCGCGGCGTTTTCCCGCCGGATTCTGGATCGCCGTCGGCCTGGTTTTTCTGACGCAAGTGGCGCTCATATACTGGTTGAGCAAAAATCCGGTTTCCATCATTCGCAAAGCGCCTCTCGCGCCGGAGCTTCGGATCACTCAGGCGCGTTCGGATCAAGTTTTGTCGTTCGAAGATCCGACGTTGTTCGTGCTGCCGCATCCGATGGATTTTTCAGGAACCGTTTGGATGGATATTCCCGAATTGAAATTTCAATCCCAGGAATGGTCGGAGCCGCCGCGCTGGCTCGCAGTGCCGGGCGCGGAATTAGGTCGCGCGTTTCTGCATTTCGTCCAGACCAACGCAACGGCGGATTTCCAACTTCCGATTTCAGTCCAACCCGACTTGACGATGCCGCAAATTCTTCCAAACCTGCCGGTTTCCAAACCCGGCGAAATGCGAATAGAAGGTCCGCTCGCTAACCGGCGATTGCTGGC
>DASSNZ010000358.1:0-3132 GCA_035701135.1 Verrucomicrobiia bacterium | reverse complement strand
TGTTGAAGGACTCGGACCGTCCGGACGCGCGATTGCCTTGTTGCCCGCGAATTTGGAATCGTCATGGAAAATCGGTGACGCCAACGCACCGACGCTGGAATACAATTTCAAAACCGAAGGCGGCGATGCGACGGCGTTCATAGATTTTTTGCCGACATTTCGAATTTATCCCGGCATGAAACTGCGCGTGGCGGTGAGCGTGGACAGCCGGCCGCCAACGGTGATTGAAGTTCCCGGCTCCAGCGGCGCGGAAAATGAAAACGGCCGGGTGCGGAGCGATGGAGTTCAAAACAATTATGTCCGCGCGCGCGTTCCGTTGACCCACCTCGCTGCCGGATCGCACACTTTCGTTATTCATGCGGTTGATCCCGGCGCGGTGATTGATCGCCTGTTGCTGCCGTAATTTTCGTCGGAATCGCGCGGATCGTTTGGAACCGCGTTTTTTGAACAACGAAACGGATGAATCCTGCCGGAGGGAATTTTCTTTCAATCGCGGGCGTCGCAGTCCATTTTTTCGGCGTTCAGGATTTTGTTTATGATTTCAAATTGGTTTCTTTCTCGAACCGCGCGCAATGCCGTTGCGTTGTGCAAACACATTCGGAAAATCCTGGATCATCAGCGCGACATTCTCCCGGCCAATGGCATTGAGGAAATTGAAAATGCACTGCGCGAAACGCGGCGAATGATTTCTTCCCGCGCGGACAAAACCGCTCTGGAAGCGCAAATGGAATCGCTTGAAAAAACGGCGAACAAATGGATCAAACCCTATCCAAACGCCGCGTGGCGGGAAAATATCGAGGTGCTGCTTGTGGCGCTCACGATTGCGATGGGTGTCCGCACGTTTTTTATTCAACCGTTTAAAATTCCGACCGGCTCGATGCAGCCCACGCTTTACGGCGTCACGTCCGAGCCGGATTTTTCCAGAGTGACAACTCAGGAGCAGGCCGATGAGCAGGCGAAACTGGAAAAAGATCTGGTAATTCCGACCGGTTGGGAACGCATCAAAAACTGGTTTCACGGGACTTCATACGTTCACGTCGTCGCGAAGGAAGACGGCCAGTTGGAAGGAATCGAGCCGCCGGTTCATTTTCTGATTTTCGGCATTTATCAGAGAATTCATTTTGCCGACAAGGTTTATACAATCTGGTTTCCGCCGGATTATGGCGCGCCGCCTGCGGGAACTCTGGCGATGCGCGCGGGATTGCGCGCCGGGCAGTTTTTCCGGAAAGGCGATGACATCGTTAAAATCGCGGTCAATGCCGGCGATCATCTTTTTGTGGATCGCCTGACGTATAATTTCCGGCCGCCGGAGCGCGGGGAAATTGTCGTGTTTAAAACGCAAGGCATCAAAAATCTCGGTGAGGACCAGCAGGGTACATTTTACATCAAACGCCTCGTCGGACTGGGCGGCGAGACGCTGAAACTGCATCACGATTACGACGTCACAGGCGTGCCGGTTCTCCGCGGAACGGCGACAATTCCCGTTGGCAATCTGGTCGTGGACGGAAAACCGATTACCGCGTCCACGCCGCACTTCAAGGATGTTTATTCGTTTTACGGCGCGAAGCCGGATTCGCTTCAGATTCCATACGTTGAAAACCATTATTATGGCCACGCCATGGTAAAGGCGCTGAGTGAAGGCGAAGAATTTTACGTCGAGACGAACCAGTTTTTTGTGATGGGCGACAACACGATGAACAGTTCGGACTCGCGTTATTGGGGATCTTTTCCTCAAAAACTGGTTGTGGGAAAAGAACTGTTTGTTTACTGGCCGATCACAAAGCGATTCGGATTCTGAATTGAATTTTTTGCGGTTGCCGATACGCGAAAAATTTTCTGGCAAATCGCGAATCGCAAATTCTAAATTTCGCCATGTCCCGGCGCATTGGAATCATCACAGCGGGCGGAGACAGTCCCGGATTGAACGCGGCCATTCGCGCGGTCGGCAAGGCGGCGCTCGGAGCGCACGGAATGGAAGTCATTGGTTTTCGGGACGGCTTTCGCGGGCTTGCAGAGGATTTGCGAATGCCGCTGGATAAACAGGCGCTTGCGGGAATTCTCACCATCGGCGGCACGATTCTCGGCACCGGGCGCGACAAGCCGCATCGCATGGAAATGAACGGCGAAATGCGGGACATGACCGATGTGATCGTTCGCAATTACGAAAAAAACCGGCTCGAAGCGCTGGTGTGCATTGGTGGCGGCGGCACGCACAAAAACGCGCTGCGACTCGTCGAAAAAGGACTCCATGTCGTCACGCTGCCCAAGACCATTGACAATGACGTGGCGCTCACGGACGCGACCATTGGATTCGACACCGCGCTCGGAATCGCGACCGAAGCGATTGATCGTCTGCACAGCACCGCGCACAGTCATCATCGCATCATCATCGCGGAAGTCATGGGACATCGCGCCGGATGGCTCGCGTTGGGCGCGGGAATTGCGGGCGGCGCGGACGTGATTTTAATTCCTGAAATTCCTTACGACGTAAAAAAAATTGCTTCCGCAATTCGCCTGCGCAGCCGGCACGGAACCAATTTCAGCATCGTGGCCGTGGCGGAAGGCGCGATGAACCAGACCGACGCGGCGGAATTCGCGGCGGCGGCGCGACGCAAAAAAACCGCGAGAAATAAAACGGAAAAACAACGCGCGAAAAACGAACTGGCGGTTTTGACCGCGAGACATTCCGGCAACACGCTGCGCCTGGCAAAACAGTTGGAGGAATTGACGCGACTGGAAGCGCGCGTAACGATTCTGGGTTATGTGCAACGCGGCGGCACGCCATCCGCCGGAGATCGTTTGCTTGCGACGCGGCTGGGAACGCTCGCCGTGGAATTGATTCACGACAAAGTTTTCGGCGTGATGATTGCCGCGCGCGGCGCCGGCGCGAAACCGGTTCCCATCGCGGACGTTGCGGGAAAGCTGAAACTGGTTCCCACAAATCATCCCTGGATCGAATGCGCGCGTTGCGTGGGAACGAGTTTTGGCGATTGATTTGCGGTGCGGAGAATTGAAACAGGCGCCGGTTCATTTGGCGGCCGGAGCCGGAGCTTTTTTGAGCGCGAGAGAACGGGCAAAACACCCCAGAGCAATTCACCTGCTGTTTGTCCATAATCAGCCCTATCAGATCAG
>DASSNZ010000357.1:0-3452 GCA_035701135.1 Verrucomicrobiia bacterium | reverse complement strand
CTTCGCGGTCAAACTTTCGTCGGCGTGGTCTGAAAAGGAAATGGGATTTTGATCGGAGCAATTATTTCTTTTTACGCTTCGAAATCCTGATTGCGAATATTTCCTATCCGTTGCTTCGATAATTCTCCGCTGCGAATTCCTGTAGTTTCGCCGCGTCTGCTCGACCATCTCCTCCTCCGTCATGTTTTCCCGCTGTGCTGCGTACAGCATCCTCAAGGCGGCTTTCCGGCTGTAATTGATTTTCGGGGTTTGCTTTGGTTTGGCCATTTTATCATGCCCTTGGTTAAGCGTTTTTGAAATATCCGATCTGGTGGAGCCGAGGGGAGTCGAACCCCTGACCTTCTCATTGCGAACGAGACGCTCTACCAACTGAGCTACGGCCCCATCACCAATCGAACGCGGATAGATTTGTCACACAAAACGCGCCCGCGCAACTCCGTTTTGCAAACTGCCCGATTCATTTCCTTTCATTGCGTCAAAACGCGAAAATATCGCTGCGCGCCGGATGCGGAATTCGTGATGGTTTTTATCGTTCCATCTCCCGTCAATGTTTCCAGCGTTTGCCAATTCAAATCCGTCAGCGCGTTTTTGAATTCCACCGCGTAACCGGTTCCGGGAAGCGTCGCAAACGAAAACACAAAGCTCGCTCCGGCCATTTGCGGACCGAAAACAAGGGGCGGCGACGCGCAGCAAACGGGCGCGCTGACCGCAACGTTGTCCACGTACCAGCTTCCGCCGCCGACGCTTTTGTCGGTTCCGCAACGCCATCGGAATTGAATATTTTTTCCCGAAGCAGCCGCCGGAAGATTCACGATGGTTGTCAGAAATCTTCCCGAGGTTCCGCTCCACGCGCGTCGTCCCGCCAATGGATTGGAATAACCGGTTGCAATCACCTGATTGTATCCGCCGCTCGCGAAACTCCCGCCGGCGGCCAGAATGTCCGTGAACGCATTCGCGCCAATTTTGATGTCCAGCACGCCGCCGTCATAACCGTCTTCAAGATCAAATCGGTTTCGGAAACTCAGTTGGGCCGGGCCGGCCGGCGCGGCAATCACCGGACTGCTAAGCGAATTGATTCCAACCGCCGCCGCTTCCGATGAAAATGCCGCGTTCGGTGGAGAATCGCTTTGCGTCGCGCTGGTTTTCCAAACCGCCTGGTTTCCGGAATTCGCAGTTGTCCAGCCGCCGGGCAGTTTCGGAGCGGCGACGGCATCGAAATTTTCCGACCAGTTCGCAATGAAATGGCCAAGTGTCAGGACGAATGAGACGTTTCCCAAATCGTATTCACCGTCGCGCAACTGAAGCGAGGCGGTAATGTTTTCGCCGCAAATTCCGTCCGCGAAAAATGTAAACGGACGCGAAACCGCCTCGCCGTTGGTTTCAAGAACGCCGTACGTTTGCGGCGCGCTTGGAAAAAGAATTCCGTTCGTCGCAAGCAGCGTCGCGACCAGGTTGGAGGTGGCGGCGAATCCAAAATTGCTCAGCGCGAAATTCATCGTGACCGTTTCGCCCGGATCAACCGCATCATTTGCCGGCAGACACGTTTCCGAAACCAGCGAAGAACCGGCGGCGGCAATCGGCGGCGGAAAACTGCCGGGCATTGAAGTCAGTCCGGTGTTTTGCGGATCGAGCCAATCGCGAAGTCGCGAGGCGGGAGTCGAGCCGTTGTTCCATGCGGCGGAAAATTTTCCGTAACAATCCGGCTGGTTCGGCGTATCGCACGATGAACTTCCGCCGGAAAGCGTTCCCACCAGCAGATGCGTGGCCGGATCCCAAATGCCCGAGCCGGATGAGCCGGGTTCGGTCACGCCCTCGCTCCAATGGACGAGCCAATGCGTCAGCGCCGAACTGCCCGTAATGCAACTGCTGGTCGTCGTCAGCGGCGTGGTGGAAAAGCTGATCGCTTTTTCATCGCCGTTCGGATGATGAATTCCCACCGCGCCGTTTGGAACATTTCCCGAGTTGTCCCAGCCGGAATAATAAACGTGGAAACTCGGATCCGGCAGACTGTCCAGCTCGATCAGCGTGAAATCCACGTCCGTTTTCGTCGCGCGGAACGTCGCGCCGCTTTGGTTTTGCGCGAGCGAACCGCCGCCGGAAACGCCGCACTCGGGCGATTCATAATTCCAATACACAACAACGGTCGGCGCGTCGTTGCTGTCCACAATGCAATGATGCGCGGTCAGAAAATAGCTTCGGAAATCCGCGTTTGCGTCCATGATAAGCGTGCCGCTGCACAGTTCGCTTCCATTGACGGAATAACGCGCGACGCTTTGAATTTCTTTCCGCCACGGATCGGCCTGTGGACAGGCGACGTTGATTTCGCACTCGCCGGATTTGGGAATGCTCAAATCCTTTTGCCGATGAAACAAATCGCGATAGCCCAGTCCGATTTGCGAAAGGACCAGAATGGGTTCCTCTTTCGTTCCGGACGGAACGAACATTTCAATCACCGCGCTGTCGCCCGGAATCACAGGCGTCCAAAGCTGTCCGTGCGGCGCATTGTCCCGCGCGGAATACGGGCCTTGAAAATAATCCTCTCTGTCGCTGTAAACATGCAGCGTCGCGCCCGGCGGCATCCAGAACGACGTGAAACCAAAATTCAGATCCGTCGCGGACGGCGCGATAAAACGCATTCGCCAAAGCCGGCCGTTGGTCAGTTGTTCCCACGTTCCGTGCGTCGCGGGCGTGACGTGAACTTTCCACGGCACGGCAAATCGAAACGGCGAACCGGGCGGGGCGAGTTTGTCGGCGGCGAGTTCGGTCGGAATGGAAACGGTGGGCAAAACGAGTTGCGCGATTTCGTTCAATGGCTGCGCGGGCTGAAGCAAACTGACGGGCGGAGTTCCAAGTCGCGCGAAAGCGGAAAATGCGGCGAAGAAAACCACGAACATGACCGGCGAAAAAAATCGCCTGATCGAAAAAGGAAATTTCATGGAAGTCACACTTCGCACAGTTCGGGCCCCGCCGGAATTCCGGCGGGAATCAATGCAATCGCGAAGTGGTTTTTCCGAGGTGCGAACTGTATTTGCATTGCCGTGATTTGAGTATCTTTGAAAAACGGCATTTTGCAAATCAGACTTGCGGCTTCGCATAAAATCCGAGGCTGCAGTTCAAAACGGTTAGCCACAGATAGACACAAATGAACACAGATTGAGAGGAATCGGCATCTTAGCCGCAGTTCGTCTCCCGCGGAGCGCAGCCGCCCGGCTGCAGTTCGGCGCGTCCTCGCGCCGGATATAACAGCGCAATTTAATGCCAAACGGTTTGATGATTCCACGCCACAAAATCAGCCGCGAGGGCGCGGCTGATTGCGCCCGGGGCGGGCGCGCTCCCTCAAATACAGCACAAGTTGGAAAGTATTTTCAGCAGTTTGCATCTGTGTTCTTCATTTGTGTCCATCTGTGGCTAACCTCTGGAATTTATCGCTTTCTCCAGCAACGCTTTTTCCC
>DASSNZ010000356.1:0-17199 GCA_035701135.1 Verrucomicrobiia bacterium | reverse complement strand
TGCAGCGACGTTCACTGAAGGTTCCGTGGTTCAGATGGACAAAAATTCCGAAGGTTATTCCAAAGGTGCGCGTAGTGGTTACGCCTCGGCGATGCCGTCCATAGCCATCGCGGATGAATCCATGTCTTCGTTCGGCGAACTGGTTTTTACCGCGAAAGTTACCGTTGAATACACGGTGCGGACAAAATGAAATACAATTGAACAGAGTTGCGCTTCCTGCGTTTTTCACGACCGGTGCAGAAACGATTGGGTGATGTTCACATTTTTGCGGTTCTTTTTTAGCGACAATGAGGAGCGTTTTTGCGAATCATGTCGTACGTCTTGATTGCTGAATTGACTTAAATCGAAATCGAAAACTGAAATAGCGGAAATTAAAAATGAGCAATGCTTTGAACATTCGCAAGGAAGGCGCGCTGGATTTTTTATCTCTGGGCGCGTTGGTGCATCGGCTGGATCCGGGAATTGTTCCGTTTCGCAAAGCCAGTCGCTGCGACATTCACGTGAGCGGCGGCGAGTTTAATGTCGCGGCAAATCTGTCCGATTGTTTCCGGCTGAAAACCGGCATCGCGACGGCGATGGTGGATTATCCGATTGGCGACCTGATTGCAGAACGCGTTCGCGCGATGGGCGTAGCGCCGTTCTACAAACATTTCAAACACGACGGCGTTCACGGACCGAACATGGCGACGGTTTATAGCGATCGCGGCCAGGGTGTTCGCGCGCCGGTGGTTTTTTACAATCGTTGCAACGAAGCCGGCGCGCAGCTCAAGCCGGGCGATTTCGATTGGAAGGAAATTTTCGGGCGGGGCGTGCGCTGGTTTCACAGCGGCGGCATTTTCGCGGCGCTCTCGCAAACAACGGCGCAAGTCATTATCGAAGCGATGCAGGCCGCGAAAGCTGCAGGCGCGGTGACGTCATTTGATCTGAATTATCGCGCGAAACTCTGGAACATCGTCGGCGGACACGAACGCGCCGTTGCCGTGCTGGATAAAATTGTGAAGAACGTGGACGTGTTGGTCGGAAACGAGGAGGATTTGCAGATGGGCCTGGGAATTCCCGGGCCGGAAGTTCACGCCAAAAGCAAACTCGATCCGAGCGCGTTTTTCAGCATGATGGGAAACGTCACGAAAAAACATCCGCACATCAAAGTCGTTGCCACGACGCTGCGCGAAGTGCATTCCACCAATCGCCATAGTTGGGGCGCGGTGGCGTGGGTGGACAGAAAAACATTCACTTCGCCGACGTGCGAACTGGACGTGTTGGATCGAGTTGGCGGCGGCGACGGGTACGCGGCGGGATTTTTCTACGGCTTGCTCAACGGCGAATCGCCGCAGGAATCGGTGAATCTCGGCTGGGCGCACGGCGCGTTGCTCACGACCTTTCCGGGCGACACGACGATGGCGACTCTGGAACAAGTGAAAGCATTTGCCAAAGGCGGCTCGGCGCGGATTCAGAGATAGCCGGATGAAAAATAATTAACGAAGACGCCAGGGCGCGAAGCCCTGGAGTTTCAAACTGAAGCACGCGATTGATTTTCGGCAGGAAAATCCTGATAAGAAATTCATATCGGATTTGCTTTTTTGCGGTTTGCGTTGAAATTTTCAACCGCATCATTGGTTTCGATTTCATGAAAAAATGGATCGAAAAACTGGTCGCCATCATCGCGCTCGCATGGTTTGCGATTTTCGCGGTGTGGGACACCATTCACGACTTCACTGCCAATGATACGATCCATTATTTTGCCAAACAGCCGGACCGCCTGATTTTGGTGGCTGTTATCGGAATCGTGGGCGGGTTGTGTGCGTTTGTTTTCGACCGGTTATCACCGCGAGGAAAACGCAATGCGAGACTGATTGCGCTGGGAATCGTGGCGAGTTCAATGATGGTTTTGGCAGTCCTTATGGGATACGTGGCGATTTCAATGTTCAAAATGGCGCGGGGGCTGCCGGTTGAAATTATTCCTAAACAGTGGTTTCTATTTTTTATTTTAGAAACCGTGGGACTGGGTGCCGTCGCAGTTTTTCTGTGGTTTTGCTTTTATCGGATATTGAAAAATAAAACGATGGATTCTCCCAATCGGGCAAATTAATTCAAGAATCGTTTCGCACGCGAGTATTCGCGATCTGACACGCTTCGCATTTTCCGTTCTCGTCCAGAATCATAATAGGAAACATTTCTGTGAAACGAAATTTCGGAATACCGGGCGGGAGTTTCCGGTTTTCTCCCGAAAGCCAGACACGTCGAACATTGAACGATCCACTTCCGACAACGCGGGTCGCGCAGAAACCAATCAAGCGTTCGAGTTTCAGTTCGCATGTGGCTTCGTCTGGCTCTTCTCCAATCCCGCAAGCATCGCGTCCAGTTGCTTTCGCTCGATGTCCGTGGCGGTTCCCGCGACGATGTGTCCCGCTATGCTTCGGAGGATGTGAGCTTTATCGGCAGGCAAGCGACCCTGTTCCTCCGCGATCAGTGTTTTGACAATCGAGACAAACGTGTTTCCGTTGTAATTGCAGAATGGAGCGAGCCGATGACATTGAAAGCAGATTTGTAAAACGTCGGAGAGCGACAGATTTTTCGAGCGATTTTTCTCCCATAACTCTTTTGCTGGAGAATAGCCGTCGGAAGTCGGTTTGTGAAGCGCGCTTCGGGCTTCACAAAGCGCGGCGTTGATGGAGATAACAGTTTCCCAGGGAACAACGTGCAGCCAGGGTTTAATCAGACCGGCCATGAGGATGAGCGGTTTTGGATTTCTTGAGACTCGCTTTAATGCGTTGGAGCGTTTCCACTCCTTCACTCTTCAGATAACCTTTTCCCGTTCGCGCCAAAACCGGCTCGGCTAAAAACCGATGCTGCATTCGAAGCCCTTGCTTGATGGCTTCTTTCAGAAACTTGTTTTCAGCCGTTGTCATACCGGAAACATAACCAATTTCCTTTCCCGCCGCAAACCGAAAATCCGTGAAAATCCCAGGTCGAATGCGCGTCCGTCCATTCACAATCGCGCCATTTCGCGCGCAATTCACCCTTGCCGCGCGGCATCATTTCTTTATTGTCGCAAGCACGGCAACATGGAAATTTCGGCAACTCTCGCGTCATGGTTCGAAGCCGCGCTCGGATTTGTTTTTCCGCTGGCCTGCCAGATTTGCGGAAAGGAGCGCGCGCCGGTTTCCGACGGCCTGATCTGCAGTCATTGCTGGCGTCAGGTTCGCTTCATCAAACCGCCATTTTGCGAGCGATGCGGATTGCCTTTTGACGGCGCGATTACCCAAAGTTTTGAATGCTCGAACTGCCGGGAGATGGATTTGCATTTTGTTTCCGCGCGATCCGCCGTCAGCACGGGCGGCCCGGTTCTCGAAGTGATTCATCGCTATAAATATCAGCGCGCGCTTTGGTTCGAGCCGTTTCTGGCCGGACTGCTGATTCGCCAGGCGAAAAGAGAATTGCATCGCGAGGATTGGGATTGGATTGTTCCGGTGCCGCTGCATTCAGCGAAAAAGCGTGAACGCGAATTCAATCAGGCCGAACGATTGGCGCGGTTGCTGGCCGAAGCGATTGGAATTCCGGTCAACGCGCGTTTGCTGAAACGCGCGGTTCCAACGCGGACGCAAACCCGGTTGACGCGCGGGGAACGCGCGGCGAATATGAAAAATGCGTTCCGGATGCAATCCGGCCAAAGGCTGAACGGCGAACGAATCGTGCTGCTGGACGACGTTTTCACAACCGGCGCGACGACCAGCGCCTGCGCCAAAGTCCTGAAATCCGCCGGTGCGGGTGAAGTTTGTGTCTGGACAGTTGCCCGCGGACTTTGAATATTAAGCGCAGTTCTATTGATTTGCTGATCGGATTTTAATGGCAACGTCATTCATAAAAAAATCTTTCGGAGTGGACAGTCCCGAACCCGCCGTGACGCCTCCGCCCGCTTCCGCCGCGACCACGACCTTTGCAAAAAAACCCAAGCTGCCCGCCAAATCCAAAAAACGCGAAATTCCGGAAGGACTTTGGACCAAATGCCCGAAATGCGGCACGATGGTTTTCGACAAGGAACTGGATGAAAACCTGAAAGTCTGTCCGCATTGCCAATATCATTCGCCGATCAGCGCGCGGGAACGGATTCATTCGCTGGTGGAAACCTGCACGTTCGAGGAAATGGACGCGGAAATGACCAGCGTGGACATTCTCAATTTCACCGGCGCGGCGTCGTATCCTTCCAAGCTCGACAAATATCGCCAGGCAACCGGATTGAAAGACGCGGTCATCACGGGCATTTGCAAAATCAATGAGCATCGCGCCGCGCTGGGAATCATGGATTTCAGTTTCCTCGGCGGCTCGATGGGTTCCGTCGTCGGTGAAAAATTGACGCGGCTGATCGAGAAGGCGACGGAAAAGGAATTGCCGTTGATCATTATTTCCACGAGCGGCGGCGCGCGAATGTACGAAGGCATGTTCAGCCTTATGCAAATGGCCAAAACCTGCGGCGCGCTGGCGTATCACGCGAAAGCGCGATTGCCGTTCATCAGCGTGCTTACCGATCCGACAATGGCGGGCGTGATGGCGAGTTTCGCGACGGTGGGCGACCTGATTCTTGCCGAGCCGGGCGCGATGATCGGTTTTGCCGGACCGCGCGTGATCAAGGACACCACGCAGGCGGAATTGCCGCCGGGATTTCAAACCGCCGAATTTCTGCTGGATCACGGATTGATTGATGCCATTGTTCCGCGCAAGGAAATGAAACATCAATTGAGCGAGTACATGAGTTTCATGATGGCCAATCGCAAAGGCGAACTCGCGGCGAGTTGAAAGGGGCTGTCGGCATCTTGCCGGCAGAAATTTGCTCGAAAAATTTCTAATCCGTCTCCGTTCAGAAGCTTCCATTCGAGGACGGCCCTCTCTGACACTTTTCTATTAAATTTCCGAAGCTTGGGGAATATTACCTATGGAGAAAAGAGTGGTCCCGGAGTTGTTTGTTTCAGAAACGTGAAGTCGTTCGCCGCTTACAAATTCGGCGGCAACTTAGGACCAAGGTTTATGAAAAAAATTCTCTTTCTCTCGCTGCTTTTGTCATCGGTCATCGCCCTGAATGCGCGCGCGCAAAACACGACTTCGCCGCAAAACAATTCAGCGGCGAATCCCAATCCCAATCGCCAGACCACGCTCATGGGCGTGTTTTCAAACGCAGCTGCCGCGGCGGAAAACGCGTTTTCAAATCGGTTTCACCTCACCAACGGCGTCACTGGTCAAAACGTGAATACAAACGGCGTTATTGTTGAAAGTCCCGCGCGCGTTCAGGAGCGAACGCAGCAGGCCAACGCGGAACTCGCGCAGGCGGAATCACTGCTTTCCGATTTGCAGGCGAACATTGAACAGGCGTTGCCGGTGCTGCATTCGTTGACCAGTGGAATTGCGACCGAGGCAAATGGCGTCGCCGCGCCGAACGCGCAAAATTCACAGACCGCGCCCAATGCGGTCATCAGCCGCCGCGCCGTTCCCGGTGTTGTTGGAACGCAAAATTCCGGCGAAGCGAATCAAACCGCCGGGCGCATTCTCCAGAGGCAAACGCCCAGCGGTGTTCACGAATATTTCGGGATGGTGGGAACGAACGCGTTCGGCATGAACCCGCGAACTTTCCAAATGCTGGTCATTTTGAGAAACGATTTGCAGAACGCGCTACCGGTTCTGCAATCGCTCAACGGCTCGGTCGCCCGGACGACAACGCCGGCGGGAACGGTCGCGAGAAATCAACGAACACCGGCAACCAGTTTCACGAATCTGTTTTCGTTTATCACGAACGCGATCAACGGTCGCCTGGCTCCGACGGGGCGCTGATCAGATCAGTTTTTCCAGCGCGTCATACAATGCGGACGGCTCGCGAACGTGCGCGCATTTGCTGTCGGGCGTGATGATTCCGAATCCGATTCCGTACGCCGGGCCGTTGGCGACGCACGCGTCGGTCAGGCATTCGCGAATTTGTTTTTCCGCGGCGGAAATGACCGACGCGCGATCGCCGTCCGTTTCGTATTTCCAGCCGACAAGTTTTGCTTTCGGAAACCAGTCGCGCAGATCGGTAATGATTTTCGGCGTCGGCACGAGTTCCGCGAGCAACGTTCCCTGGCGCGTGGAAATTTTTCCTTCTTTCACCTCCGTCAAATCGCCTTGCGCGGAGCGCGACCAGATTTTGCCGAATGTGAAATCGCAAACGGCGGCGGCGTGAAAAACGGCGTTGACGCTCGAACCGGCCTGCGCCTGCAGCCAGTCGCGCAGATCCGTGGTGGTCGAAAATGTTTCGATGCGTTGCGCGCGGCGTTCGCCCGGATGCGTGGACTGTTTGCCGATCAATAATGTGACATCGTGTCCGCGGGCGACCAGAAAATTGGCCAGTTCCACACCAAGCCGGCCCGTGGAGAAATTCGTGAGGCGGCGCACTTTATCCAGGTTTTCATAAGTCGGCCCCGCCGTGACAATGCAGTTCATAATACGAGATTGTAATAAGCAATCGCGCTGCCAAGTTTATTGCAAATAAAATTCGCGCGCAATTTGGCGAGCCTGGCGAATGCGGATGCGAATTTTTCCTGCAAATGGATGCGAATTTACCCAAATGATTTATTTCCAGACACAACCAAAAAATTTGCGTTCATTAGCGTCCATTAGCGGTTAAGTTTTTTTCGATGAACAAAATCGTCGGCATAGATCTCGGCACAACCAATTCACTCGTCGCCACGGTGGATTCGGGCATTCCGCTCGTCATTGCGGACGCGGACGGACAACGCCTCACGCCGTCGGTCGTGCATTTTCCCGCGCAGGACGCGGACGCGGTGGTCGGGCGCGCGGCGAATCACGTTCGCGTTTTGAAACCGGCGGAAACAATTTACTCGGTCAAACGATTCATCGGCCGGCGCGGCGCGGAAATTGCCGACGACGAAAAATCCGTGACGTTTCCGATTCAGCCGGAAAATTCCGGCGCGGTGAAAATTCCTGTTCACGGAAAAAATTTTTCGCCGGAGGAAATTTCCGCCGAAGTGCTGAAAAAATTAAAACGCGACGCGGAAAATTATTTTGGCGAGGAAATTTCGCGCGCGGTCATCACGGTCCCGGCTTATTTCAACGACGCGCAGCGCAACGCCACGAAAAAAGCCGGCGAACTCGCGGGATTTTCCGTCGAGCGAATTGTCAACGAACCGACCGCCGCCGCGCTGGCGTATGGGCTGAATCGTCTGCACGACCGCGCCAAAATCGCGGTTTATGATCTGGGCGGCGGCACATTTGATCTTTCCATTCTCGAACTCAACAACGGTGTTTTTCAGGTCTTATCCACAAATGGGAACACGCGATTGGGCGGCGATGATATTGATAAAAAAATCGTTGAGTTCCTTATCGAAAAAATCAACAGAAGCCAACGAAGAGAACAAAGTGCTAAAGACTCTGACTCTGTTGACTTTGTTTCCTTCTGTTCAAATTCCGCTTCTGTTCTTTCGCGAATTCGTGAAGCCGCTGAAGCCGCGAAAATAAAATTGTCTTCGGAAACGGAAACCGAAATTTCGTTGCCGTTTTTGACGCCGGAATTTTCGTTCAGTTACAAGCTCACGCGCACGGAACTGGAGAATCTTGCGCGCGAAATTATTGGCAAAACCGGAGCGCATTGTTTGCGCGCGCTGGCCGACGCAAAACTGGAAGCGAAAGATTTGGATCAGGTTGTTTTGGTGGGCGGACAAACGCGAATGCCGCTGGTGCGAAAATTTGTCGCGGAACTTTTCGGCTGCGCGGAATTCGAGGAAACGCGCGGCGGCATCCGGCTTGGAACGGATTTTCATCGCGCCAAAGGCCCGGAATTGAACACGTCGCAAAATCCGGACGAAGCCGTTGCATTGGGCGCGGCGATTCAGGCGGAAATTCTTTCCGGCGGATTTCAAAATGTTTTGCTGCTCGACATCACGCCGCTCTCGCTCGGCATTGAAACTTTCGGCGGGCTGATGAACGTCATCATTCCGCGCAACACAACGATTCCGGTGAAAGCCGGCGAAATGTTTACGACGGCGGTGGACAATCAGCGCGACATGCTCATTCATGTTTTGCAGGGCGAGCGCGAACGCGCCGGGGACAATTGGAGCCTCGGGAAATTCACGATTGAATTTGAATCCGCGCCGCGCGGCGTTCCGCGGGTCGGCGTGCAGTTTGAAATTGACGCGAATGGAATTCTGCGCGTGCTGGCGCGGGATACAAAATCCGGCAAAGAAAAAATCGTGGAAATGAAATCCGCCGTGGACGTGGACGACGCGGCAGTCCAGCAAATGGTCGAGGAATCGGTCGAGCACGCGTTTGAGGATTTGGCGGCGCGCCGCTGGATCGAGGCGAAATTGAAGGCCAACGAATTGATTTCCGCGACGCGAAACGGTCTGGCGGATTGCGCGGAGGAATTGGACGCGGACGGCAAAGCGCAAATTGAATCCGCGTTGAAAAATCTGGAAGCGGCTCTGGCCACGGAAAACGCGGAAACGAAAACCGGCGACACGAAACAACTTCAGGCTGCGTGCGCCGCGCTGGACGAGGTGACCCGGCCGCTCGCCGAATTGCTGATGGACAAGGCGATGGAAACGTTGCTGCGAAAGCGCGGACTGGTTTCGTGAAATTTGGTGGCGCGAAATTTCGAGCGCAATTTTGAATTCACTCACGCCGGTTTCTTTACGATTTTCCAGGACATCGAACAGCGAACATGGAACTCCGAACTTGGATGAGAAGGCGTTCCTCCGCTCATAACGCTTGCCAAACGCGGCTACAGCTTTAGATTAACGGCTCATTTGAACTAAATTATGGATTTGCATTACTTGAAGCCGGTTCTTGCCCAGGCGACGACCGGCGCCGCGCAGGCGCCCAATCCACAGGCGGAATTGATGAAGATGATAGGAACATTCATCTTGTTCGGCGCGATTTTTTATTTTCTTCTGATTCGCCCGCAACAGAAGCGCGCCAAACAACAGGCCGAAATGCTCAAATCCGTCAAGAGCGGCGATAAAGTCGTTACGACCGGCGGCGTCATCGGAGTGGTTGTGACGGTGAAAGAAAAAATCGTGACGCTCCGCTCGGCGGACGCGAAAATGGAAATCACCAAAAGTGCGATTGCCGAAATTCTCGAACGTTCCGGCGGTTCCTCAAGCGAATCCTAAGCTTATTTTCCCATGAATCGAAACCACTTCTGGAAACTGCTGCTCATCCTGCTGCTGCTGGCCTGGTCCATTTACGAAATTTATCCGCCGACCGCCCGGCCTTTGGTGAATTATTTTCAAAATCGCGCGGTGAGCAAAGACGCGACGTTCAGATCCATTCTCGAGAAAGCGCAGGCGCTTGAAAAGCAAAGACCGGAACGCTCTTACGCAAATCTGGAAGAGGCGATTGGAAATACAGATATCAAACGTTATTTTCCTTTTTTCCAGGCGCAGACCGATCCGCATCCGACTACTTATATTTTGAATCGTCTCCAGCGCGAGGCGGCGGGTAAAGTCAAACTCGGAATTGATCTCGCGGGTGGAACTTCCTTCCTCGTGCAGATGGATACCAATCGCCTCGCAAACGACCAGAGCGCCGGAACCGCGATTTCCCAGGCGGTTGAAGTGTTGCGCAAACGTCTGGATACCTTTGGCGTCGCCGAGCCTGTGTTTCAGCCGGAGGGAAATGATCGTATTTTGATTCAGTTGCCCGGCCTTTCGGAGCAGGTCGCCGCCGAAGCGCGCGCGACAATTCAAAAGGTCGCTTATCTGGAATTTCGTCTGGTGCATCCGAAAAGCCAGGAATTAATCAATCAGGGAATTACCACCGCACCGGGATATGAATTGTTGACTCATTTCCGGACCAATCCTGACGGTTCACGGACGCCTGAACGTTATCTGGTAAAAAAACGTCCGGAACTCGTCGGCGGAATCAAGGACGCCTTCGTCTCGCGTGATCAAATGGGCCGCCCGCAGATTTCGTTCACGTTGAATTCCAAAGCCGCGGACGTGTTCGCAAAGATTACTCGTGAAAACGTAGGCCATCTGCTTGCAATTGTTCTCGACGGCGAATTGCAAACCGCGCCGCGCATCAATGGCGCAATCGAAGGTGGAAGTGGCGAAATCACGGGGGATTACTCCGAGCAGGAAGCGTTCGCGCTGGCGAATGTTTTGAGAAATCCCTTGCAGGCGCCGGTGCATATCATTGATGAACGCAAGGTGGATCCGACACTTGGAAACGATTCCATTCGCAGCGGCATTCAGGCGGCGATTTACGGCGTGATCGCCGTTGTGGTTTTCATGCTGGTTTATTATTTGCGTTCCGGGCTGGTCGCCAATATCGCGTTGTTGCTGAACATCATCATTCTTCTCGGGGTGATGTGTTCCATCGGCACGACGCTCACGCTTCCCGGCATCGCGGGCGTGGTGCTGACCATCGGCATGGCGGTGGATGCAAACGTGCTGATTTACGAACGCATTCGCGAGGAACTGGCCGTGGGCAAATCCATGCGCGGCGCGCTGAGCGCCGGTTACGACCGCGCGTTTGGAACGATTTTCGATTCGAACCTCACTACGCTGATTTCATCCGTGATTCTGATTTTCATGGGAACCGGTCCGGTGAAAGGATTCGGCGTAACGCTGACCATCGGTGTGACCGTGAGCTTGTTCACATCGCTCGTTGTCACGCGGCTGATTTTCGACTGGCTGCTTGCGAAAAACTGGCTCAAGAGCCTGAAAATGCTTCACGTCGTCAAGGGCGCGCATTTTGATTTCATGAAATGGGCGGTTCCTGCGTTCGTCGCGTCGTGGCTGTTGATCGTGATTGGAAACGGTTACGGCATTTTTGTCCGCGGTCATGATGTTCTCGGCGTGGAATTCGCCGGCGGGGAAAGCGTCATGTTGACCTTCGATCAGCAACACAAAATTGATGTGGATAAACTTCGTGCCGCCGCGAAAAAAGTCACCGGTGGCGATGTGCTTGTCGGCTACCAGCGCGATATTGCTTCCGGAACCGATACGCTTCGCATTACCGCGCGCAGTTTCGGAAAAGAAGGAGCGCAGGTTGGTGAAAAGATTGTTCAGGAATTGAGGAAAGATTTTCCCGAGGCGAAATTCGGCGGTGAAACCGGCCAGCCTTCGAGCATAGATCGGGTCGGCGCGACGGTGGGAAAAGAAATCCGGGAAACCGCGATTCTTTCCGGTCTCGTCGCATTGTTCGGAATTCTGATTTACGTGGCATTCCGTTATGAATTTTCGTTCGCTGTCGGCGCGGTCGTGGCCATTATCCACGATTTGCTTATGACGCTCGGCTGGTATTTTCTTACCGGCAGGGAATTGAATGCCACGACCGTCGCGGCATTGCTCACCATCATCGGTTTTTCGATCAACGATACCATCGTGATCTTCGACCGGATTCGCGAGGATTTGAAACTCGGCGTGCGCGGAACTTTCAAGGAAGTGATGAACAAGGCGCTGAACCAGACTTTAAGCCGAACGATCATCACATCGGGAACGGTGTTTCTGGCGACGCTCGCGCTTTATATTTTCGGCGGCGGCGTGATCAACGACTTCGCGTTCACGTTCCTCGTCGGCATTCTTACCGGCACTTATTCGAGCATTTACATTGCGAGCGCGCTGGTCCTCTGGTGGCACAAAGGACGGCGTCCGAACATCGGCAGCGCGCAGGCTCCGGCACAGGCGGCATCGCCCGCGCGGCCGTAGCGAGGCGGGGGCATGCTTGCGCTGGTTGAAATCACCCCGTGGCATTGGGTTGGTTTCATCTCGTGCGTCCTGATTTTCCTTGCGCTGGATCTCGGCGTGTTTCATCGCAAGGCGCATGTCGTGCGTTTCAAGGAAGCGCTGCTCTGGACGGCGGTCTGGTTTTCCCTGGCCATTCTTTTCGCGCTTGCCCTGCGGCTGTTTCGAACAAAGGACGAATCGCTGGAATTTCTCACCGGCTACCTCATCGAACTGTCGCTTTCGATGGACAACGTTTTCGTCATCGCTCTGATCTTCGGTTATTTCCGAATTCCCGCCCAATACCAGCATCGCGTCTTGTTTTGGGGAATTCTCGGCGCGCTGGTCATGCGCGGCGCGATGATCGGCCTCGGCGCCGCGTTGATTTCGGTTTTCTCCTGGGTGCTCTACATCTTCGCCGTGTTCGTGATTTTCAGCGGAATCAAAATGATGTTTGTGGAAGCCGACGTGGAGCCGGAAAAGAATTTTTTCATCCGGCTGGCGCGAAAAATTTATCCCGTCTCAGCGGAACTGGACGGGCAGAAATTCACCACGCGCTGGAATGGCCGCATGGCGCTCACGCCGCTCGCGCTCGTGCTGCTGATGGTCGAAACCACCGACCTGATTTTCGCGCTGGATTCCATTCCCGCGATTTTCGCCGTGACGACAAAAACATTCATCGTGTTCACGTCGAACGTGTTTGCGATTCTCGGTTTGCGCTCGTTGTATTTTGTTCTCGCCGGCGCCATCGGCTATTTCCGGTTTTTGAAATATGGCCTGTCGCTCGTGCTGGTTTTTATCGGCGTAAAAATGCTGCTCGATCCGCACAAACACGCGGCCTTCCGGTTTCAAACGCACATTTCCACCGGCGTTTCCCTTTCCGTGGTCGCCGGGATTATTTTGGTTTCCATTCTTCTTTCGGTCGTTTCCGCGAAGCGTGAAAAGAAGCAATGAGCCGCGCGGAACATCACGATTCGCCGCCCCGCATTTTCGCTTTTCATCCGCGCGCGTTCGCGTGAATCTGCGTCGTCTGGAAAATGAAATATCGCTGGAACATCGCGCCGCCTCAACCGTTGCTCACAAACCGGCTTGCGCGTGAATTGAAAATTTCCGCGCTGCTCGCGCAATGCCTCGTCAATCGCGGACTGAGCGAACTTGCGTCCATCGGCGGATTTCTTGAGCCGCGCCTGAAACATCTCGCCGATCCATTTCTGCTGCCTGACATGAACGCCGCGGTTGAACGGCTTTTCCAGGCGCGCGAACGCAACGAGCCGTTTGTCATTTTCGGCGATTACGACGTGGACGGCGTCACGTCCACCGCGCTGCTGATGGAAATTTTTCAATCGCTCGGCTGGACGGCGCATTCGTATCTGCCGCGTCGCATGGACGAAGGCTACGGCCTGAGCCGCGACGGCGTGGAAAATTGCCTGAAAAAATTTCCAGTCACGCTTCTGCTCGCGGTGGATTGCGGCTCGACTGCCGTTGAAACCATCGCATGGCTCAACGAACGCGGCGTGGACGTCATCGTTCTCGATCATCATCAGATTTCCAATCCCGCTCCGGCCGCAACGGCTCTGGTGAATCCGCAACGTCACCTGAAACCTGACACTTCGCATCTCGCGCCGCCATTCACCGAACTTTGCTCCGTCGGCCTCGCGTTCAAGCTCGCGCACGCGCTCGTCAAACGCGGTCGCGAAACCGGTTTGCCCGGCGCGGCGGATTTTGATTTGCGGCCATTGCTGGATTTGGTTGCGCTCGGCACGATTGCCGACCTTGTTCCGCTCACCGGCGAAAATCGCATTCTGGTTTCCGCCGGACTTCAGCGATTGAACGCGACGCGGCGTCCGGGTTTGATCGCTTTAAAGGAAGTTGCGCAATGTCCCGAGCGGCTCGGAGTGTATGAAATCGGTTTCCAACTCGCGCCGCGCTTGAATGCCGCCGGACGATTGGAAACCGCCGAGGAATCCCTGCAATTGCTCCTCGCGCGCGATCCGGCGCAAGCCGCGTCCCTCGCGCAAAATCTCGACGCCAGAAATCGTGAGCGGCAAAAAATCGAAAAGAGCATTGTCGAGGAAGTCATCGGCGCGGTCCGCGCGAGATTCAATCCAGAGACCGATTTCGTCATCGTCGAAGGACAACTGCTCTGGCACGTCGGCGTCGTCGGCATTGTCGCGTCGCGCGTGTTGCAGGAATTTTATCGCCCGACCATTATCGTCGGCGGCGACGGCGCAGACTGGCGCGGTTCGGGACGGAGCATCGCCGGTTTTGACCTGGCGTCGGCGCTGCGCGATTGCGGCGATCTGCTTCTACGCCACGGCGGTCACGCGATGGCGGCGGGACTGAGCATCGCGTCCGCGAATCTTGATTTGTTTCGGCAACGGCTGAACGAAATTGCGCGGCGCGCGATCCGGTCCGAGGATTTGCAGCCGCCGTTGCGGCTCGATGGCGAAATCGAATTGCCGGAAATAAATCTGGCGAGCCTCGGCGAACTGGAGCGATTGCGTCCGACAGGGCAGGGGAATCCCGCCGTGCAATTCTGCGCGAAAAATCTGGCGCACGCGCGTCCGCTCCAACGCATCGGCGCGGAAAAAAAACACGTAAAGATGTGGGTGACGGACGGCGCGGCGAAGCATGAAGCGGTCTGGTGGGGCGCGGGAAACGGCTCGTTGCCGGTCGGCAAATTCGATCTTGCCTTTGCGCCGCAGGTCAACCGGTTCAATGGCCGCGACACAGTGCAATTGAAAGTTCTCGACTGGCGCGCGGCGGAATAACGCGGCTTTCTCGCGGAAAGTTGGAGCGATCCAAACACGAACAGAAGGAAACAAAAGAAACAAAGAATGAGTGGAACTGTTGTTTGCTTTTGATCGCATCCAACGCACGAACCAAATGGATTGTGCAAATTCCATTTCGGCCCCGGCCTGTTTCATTGCCTCTACTTTGTTTCCTTTGTTTTCTTCTGTTGAAACTGAATTGTTCCAGCCACTCCGCGCGCGCCGATTCGTGAGACGTAACGGCGTCTCCGATATTGCAAGGCGTCCGTTTCAAAAGTTTTGCGTGAAAATTCCTCTGGTATTGACCTGCGTTCCGCGCTAGAACTTCAATCCTCAAGCCGTTCAAAAAGGGTAAACATGAACTGCGTTTAGTGTGGAAAAATTCCGCAGGACAATCACAGGACTATGAACCGCATCTATCAAGGCCGCGTCAGCCACGTGGAAATTCTTTCCTTCTCCGCATCCGATGGGGAGACTCGAACCGTTTGGGAAACGGCGAGAGGAGTTCGGCGAAGCCGAAACCCGGCAGGGCAAGCGAGCGGAAACGAGCGCGTCAACGTGGCGCAGCCGGATGAGGGTCGTCTGGGAAAAACAATGCAACGGGAGAGGAAGAAAGGTGAGGTGTCGAAACTGAATTCCTGGCAACCGCTTGATCCTGATCCCAAAATCGCCCGCGACAAATGGCAGGCGCTGCTCTGGCATCACCATGAATTGTTTCAGGACGCGGTGAATTTCTAAACTACAAATCAAATTTATGAGCGCCATCTATCGAAGTTACGAGGTTCTTGTTGAGGAAACAGCCAGCAACCACAAAACGCGCGGCGTCGGTAAGACTAAAAAGGATTTCAAGCCGCACTTTGAAAATACATGCCGAGCTCTGACAGTGACGCACGAATTGTTTCAGGACGCGGTTTGTTACTACATCCTTTGCCTCGTTGGTTTGGTGAAAAATGAGTGCGATAAAAATGGCGAGCCAATCAATCGGATGTGGGATTTCTTGAAAGATAATTCAGCGACACAGACCGTTTTGGATAAATTGGCTTCGGCCTACCCAAAAGCGCCTTTTTACAAGACCAGAAATCTGACTGAATTCCTGTCGCAAACCTACGGCTGGAAATTTTCCGAGGCTGAAAAACCAACACATGCGGCACTAGTCACCACCTATAAAATTATCTCCGCACAGGCGCTAAAGGAATCTGCCGAAAATCAAGAAGCAACGGCGTTGGCGGATTTGAAATCGTTTGCCGGAACTTGGATTGCAATTTTGTGCAATGAAGAAAATCGTCCGACTTTGCCGGGGCGTGGTGTTTATGACCGATTGCATCAGGAAATCCGTGAGCAAGTCGCCAAACTCCCCGAAGCCGCACAAGTGTCCGTCCTCGAAAAGGAACTATCGGCTGACAATTTGGATGCCAAAGTCAAAAAGGAGCTGCAAAAGAAAAAGAACGAAGCCGAGGAAAAACTTCAGAGCCAGCTTAAAACTTCTGCCAAATTGCACCAACTTGTCCGTAAATTGGTCGAGGTAGAGGCTTCACTCCGCGACACCGACAACGGCGGAAATGCCGGTTGCGATGAGGCACAGAAGGAAATTTACAAAAAGGCGTTTTCTTCGAAGACAACGATTGCAGATGATCTGAAGCTAATCGCGGATTTCGCGCTCGCAGAAATTGGTAAAGCTTCCGCAACGGATCAGCGATTGAGACGGATTCAAAAAATCGGCACAAAGGATATGCATTCATTTGGTTATGTTTTGTATCGCCTGCTATGGTTCATTTCATCAAAAGCATCGGAAGCGACAATCAATTTAGCTTGCTACGACGTTCTGCGTTACGCTTGGGCGAACTCCGTTGAAGGTTTAGCGGATGACTTGCTTCCATTCCAAAAGGAAAACGGCGCAGCCTGTCAGCCACTTTTTCCATACTTCACGAATTGCTTTGGAATCCCGCGAAATGACCGGTCTGTCTGGTTTGAATTCGACAAATCGGCATTCAAACGTGCTGCCGAAGAAGTGTTCAAATATCGTCTCCGTTCAGATGAACGCGCCCGACAAATTTTAGTCCGACGCAGTAAGATTGATGCGTTGGAAGGAAATGGCAAATGGATGGATAAGAAAGGCAACCCAAAAGAACTTGGCGGAATTGAGGGTGATGAGGAACGACCACTGCTAATGCGGGAATTGCTTGATAAATTGGGCGGTGCAATCGGCTACGGTATGCGTCGCGCAACCATCGGTGGTTGGGCGGACCTCCGGCAAGAATTTTTGAAAATCGCCAAAAAAGATGAACCGATTGACGAAGATGAATTGCTTGCCGCCATTGAAAAGGCGCGGGATGCGAGCGGTGGCGGTTTTGGCAGCGGTGCTTTTTTCAAAGCTTTGTGCGACGAAGAATATCATCCGCTTTGGCTGCCGTTGAAAAATCCACAGCCTCACCATCCGAAAAATTTTATTCGGTGGTGGGTGCTTTATAGCGAGGCCAAAGAAGAATTGAAAAAAGTTTGGGACGAGGACGCAAAACCACCAATGCCCAAGCCGATTGCATTCACTTGGCCGAGCACGGAAAACAGACACGGCGAAACCAGTTTTCGTCCATTGGATTTTGATATTCCTGTGACGCCGACACCGAATGTTGACTTGTTCGACCGTGAAGGTGACGACAAGCCAATCAAAAAAGTTCCAACAAACTCCAAACCGCCAAAACAAAGCAAATCCAGTAAGGCGA
>DASSNZ010000355.1:0-14302 GCA_035701135.1 Verrucomicrobiia bacterium | reverse complement strand
GCTCAAAACGTTGTTCGTGTAAACGTTGTCGGTGAAGTAACCCTGGCTGTCCGTCCAGTTTCTGCCCCACGTCAAATCCACGTCCCATGGAAAAATCGCCCATTCGCCGGTGCCGTCATTGTCGTGATACAAATAATAATTTTTGTGGCCGAAATCCTGGCTGCTGACCAGCGCCATCGTCGCGAAATAATTCGCGGTTTGCGGCAGATCTAGATGGTCATAGCCATACGCGACGCGAGCGGAAAGCGGTCGCGATTCGTCGAGGTTCAAAATAAGCGAGCTGAGGTCGCTCGAATCTTCCCATTCGCGTGTTTTCTTTTCGTTGCCCGAAGCGCTGGTCAGCGCGTTGTACATTTTATAGAGCGCGCCGTTGGGATCGCGTCCGACGCGCGATAAAAATGTTTCATCGCCGTGTTCAACCATGTCTTCAATTCCCCAGAACGCGCCGTTGAGTTGAATGCGAATCGGAAATGAAAAGAACGAAACGCCGCCGGATTCCGCCGCAATTTCGTAGGTCAACGTCGTGCGCATTCGCGCTTTGTCGCCATAATTGCTCAGGAAAATGACATCGCTTTGACGCTCGCCGCCTGGCTTGTAAAGAAACGCATGATCTTTCGGAAAATCAATGTTATGGCTTTTCTTGATCCAAGTCGTGGAAGATTGACCGTGGATGCTGATGTTGATGTTGTCGTAAAATTCGTTCAGATAAAACAACGACGCCTGCGTGCCGTTTTGCGTATCGGCCGCGCCGGGGTTTTGGATGAATAAATACGCGACGGGCAGCGCGGATTGAACGACCGGATCTGCCGCCACTGTTCCAAGGTATTGCTGGGATTTATCGGTATTCTTGAAAATCGGCCAGCGCGAAATATTTCCATCTGAATCCGTCGCGGTGATGTAATAACGAATCATTTGTCCGGCAGCCGCGACATTTGCGGGAATAATTCCGGTCCACGTTCCATCGTTCGGCGACGCGTCGCCATTGGTTCCGGAATCATTCATCGGAACGGAAATTTCGCCGCCAAACATCACGCGGTATTTCAGAGTAACGTTGGAAATCGGACTGAACGCCCGCGCGACATTTGCCGTAACGGTCAGGAAATCTCCGGATTGCGGGATTTCAGGAAAATGTCCCGCGCCGAACAGACTCGGGCCGTAATCTGCCGCGTTGATTCCATTTGGACCGCCGGGCGTAGGATCGGTCAGATAGCGCCATGGAGTTTCCGATTCCGATAAATTTTCGGCGACCAATTGCGCTTGAATCAGAAAATCCGTGTTGTCCGCGCTGATGTTAAGCCCGTGAATCGCCAGCACATTATCGCCGGATTGAAGCCAGTTTCGCGCGTCGCTCACATCAAATTCCCGCCATTGCGCGGCACTCGCGTCCGGGTTCCGTGCGGTCGCCGTGGAATTCCACGCCAACGAATCGGGCGCGTTCGTTTGGAAAATTTCGTGTCCGTTGATGTAGGCTGCGAAACCGTCGTCATAACGCAGGAGCAGTTTCAATCCGATCACAGACGCCGGATTGGAAACGGTGAAAGGAATGCGGATGTACGCCGTCGCGTTGGAACGATACATTTGCGATTGCAAGTCGGTATTGAGAAACGGCGCGTAGCTGACCTGCCCGCTGTTTGTGGAAACCAGATCGGCGATTTCATTGGCGGACAGAGCACGTTGCCATACCGCGACTTCATCAAGTTGTCCCAAAAACCAATTCCCGTCAGGAGCAAAAATGCCGCCGCCGCCCATTTTGAAAAAATATTCGGAATTCCCGAACGTCGCGCCGGAAACCGTTTTGCCGGCGACTTTATTTCCATCCAGATACAGCGCAATTTCGTTCGTGCTGTCACCAGTCGCAGTCACGTAGTGCCATTCATTTTTCGGATATGGATACGAAAACGTTGCCGCGCCCAGAGGCGTCCAAACCTGGATTGTGGACGGCGTGTTGAACCCAAATTCGACAACGTCATTTTGACCGAACAATCCGGCGTGACTTTGCTGCGCGGCCGTCGGTCTGATCCACCCGCCAATCGTGAATGCCGTCAAATCGCTGAGCAATTGATACGGACCGTTGACGTAGGAATCCGTTCCATTGAACAACGGCGCGAAATTGTTTGAATCCATTCCGTTGATTTGCGGCGCACGCGGCCCGGGTTTGCCTAAAATCACATTGCCCAGATAACCGCCGACAAATCCGGATCCGTCCGAGCCGATATTGGCCGCGTCCGTACCGTTCGTTTCGTTCAAACGCCAATAGGCTGTGGGACTGGTTCGCAGCACGTTTGCCGCGAAAGACGTTTCGAGCGGATCGGGAATTTCCGAATCGTAGCCGATTCCGTTAAAACCCGATTGCCATGTCGCGTCGGAAAAACCCAACTGCGTCCAGGTCGCATCCTCGGAGGCATCCGACGGAATTCGAAAACGCAACGGCGCGTTGCTCGAGACCAATGTTGTAAAAACAACCCTCATGCCGACGCCGTACGACACGTCCGGAAACTGCGCCGGATATTCCGGAGAAATTTCCGTCGCACTCGAGCCGTCGGGACGAACCAACGCCAGATAATCGCCGTCGCCGCCTAATTTGAAATTCGTGTGCAGCGGCGCGCCGGGAACGGTCCGGTCCTTGCCCGAGGCAAATACGATCATGAAGCTTTGCGGCGCGATATTCTCCGCCGGGAATCTCCATTTCGCGGGTTTGCCTGCCTTATCGGTAAGCGACCAATTCAGCAGATTCACATTCGTGGCGGACGTGTTTTGAATTTCAATCCAATCGGAAGTGTCGCCATCCTCATCCACGAGCGTGCTGGAATTGCTCGCCATGAATTCCGTAATTCTGACCTGGGCATTCGCGACGGCGCAAAAAAGAAGTAAAGGAATAATAACGGAAAAGATTTTTCTCGAGTTCATGTTCCGGGCGATCACGGTCCACTTATCGAGCCGAGTATTCCATTCGGGACGAGAGATGACAACCACCGCTTTCCAAGCCAAAATAAAAAACAAAACGCCGTGACACGGAAATAATTTTCCGCGCTCCGGCGTTTGCAGATGATCGGGCGAATCGCTTAAAACGTCTTCGTCCAGTTCAAGCTGATAAGGTCTTCACACCGCCATGGAAATATTTCTTCTTCGCGACTCTCCGGAAACTTCGCTTTCGATTTCCAGATCGTTCTCCTTCCATGCCTCGAATCCGCCGTCCATTTCCATGACGGAAAAACCTTTGCCGGCGAATTCCACCGCGGCAGTGGCGGCGAGATGACAGGTCGGTGAATAACAGTATAAAATATTCAGCGCCTCTTTTTGCAAACCCTCCGCGCTGCTCCATTTATCGTAAGGCAGATTGATCGCGCCTGGAACGTGGCCTTTCCGGTAGTCTTCCGCCTCGCGCACATCCACCACGACGAGGTCGGATTGTTCTTTTATCTGCCGCGCCACTTCGACCGGCCCGGTGGTGAACGCCATTTTCCGGGCGAAATATTGTTTCGCCTGTTCGGGATCATTTTTCTTCAGTGTTGCCATAAACGCTCCTTTGATTTTCGATTTTGGAATCTGGTTCCCTGTCTATCCGTACCGTAAATCGTAACAAGCTTCGCGCAACGGGAATTCCTGAGATTTTTAAAATCACAGCCAGGCGAAATTCTCTGAATTCCCGGCGAGCCGACGACAACCGGATTCACTTCGACGCGGTATTTAATTGCTTTTCGGCGTTCAGAATTTTCGCATCGAGCGTCGTTCCCAACGCGGGAAATGAATCACGCAATTCCTTGTAAATGTCCCGCGCGGGTTTCCATTTTTTCAATTGTTCCGCAACGCGCGCCGCTTTCAATCCCGCTTCGCGCACCCAGAAAAGATCCGGCGTTTCGCCGTCGCGCAATCCATCTTCGCGCGAGAAAACCGCCAGATAATTCGCCAGCGCCTGTTCGAGCAGTGCGGGATCGTTCTTTTTGTCGGCGCGTTTTTCGGCGATGATTCCCAATCCAACCTTCGCCTGGCTTCGCGCCGAAACGCCCGCAATCGGCGACGCAATGACCTGCTGATACAAATCCGCCGCTTTCGCGTAGTTCTCTTCCGCTTTGGCATCATCCAGCGCCGCGAGTTCCTTGTAGCAATCGCCCATTCGCCCCAATGCGATCGGCGCAGACGCGTTGGTCGGAAACAATTTCGCAATGGACTCAAACCAGCTTAACGCTTCCTTCACGTCCGACATTTTATTCGTCGGCGCCGAATCGGTGCGCGACATGAAAGTGTCGCCCGTCGCAAATCGCGCCTGAATCCGCACGTCGTGCGGGCAATTCGTGTTCGCAACCAGCCCGGTAAAATAATCAATCGCATCCTTGTAGCTGAGCCGCGCGACGGCCGAGCGCCCGGCCATCATCCGCGCCTCGCACGCCAGCGGCGACGACGGCCATTTCGTGAACAGGTTTTGATACGAGCTTTCCGCGTTGTAAAACCCGCTCGCGTCGCCCTGGCGAAAATAATAATCCCCGATCCACCATTGCGCCTGCGGAGCCAGATCGTTCGTCTCAAATCGCGCGACAAAATTCGTGAACAACACGAGCGCGTTGGTTTCCTGACCGGCCATTGCCGTGTCCCACGCGCGTGAAAATTCCGCGCGCGGCAGCAGATTATTGTTCGTGTAATCGGAAATCCACGACTGGTAATTTGTGATCGCCGCCGTCCAGTTGTTTTGCTGCTCGTAACTGCGCGCAATCGCCAGCCGCACTTCCGGCATCAGCGAATTGGTAATCGGAAACGCCGTTTCAATTCGCGAAAAAATATCGCGCGCCCTCGCGGAATCGCCCTGATGCGAAACCGTTTCGCCCAACAACAGCAAACAACGATCTCCGGCGAAACCGTTCGGATACCAATTTAGAATTTTCAAAACCGCGTTTGTCGCGGCTGAAATATTATTGGCTTCGAGCGCGGCGCGGCAGGTTTGATACAACGCCTGTTCGAGAAACCGGGTTTTCACTTCCGGATCGGATGCGTAATTCGCGATCACAAAATGATAATTCGTCAGCGCGCCGGAAAAATTCCTTTGCATGAATTGCGCGTCGCCCCACTTGAATCGCGCCACGGCCTGGTCGGTGGAAACCGACAATCGCTCCGCCGCCCCGCGAAACGCCGGTTCGCTTTCGGAATATTTTTGCTGTTCCCACAAACACCAGCCTTTGTCCAACAATGCTTTGCCGGTCAGCGGACTGTTCGTAAAAGTGTTGAGCAGCGTGTCGAAATGGTCCAAAGCGGATTTCAAAAACTCCGCGCGATTCGTCTCCGCGCCGGTGAGATTCCGTTTCAACTGCACTTCGCCGAGCGCCAGCAACGCCATGTCCGCCGCGGCGGATTTCGGATATTGATTCCAGAAATCGCCAAGCGTTTTCACGGCGTCCGCCGCTTTGCCCTGAGCGAGGCTGATTTGCGCAATTTTCAAAAGCGCGTCGCGTTGCTGTTCCACCGGAGCGTTGGTCGAAGTATTTTTGCGATACAGCGAAATCGCGTCGTCCCATTTTCCCAAATGCTCCATGATTTCGGCCTGAAGATCCACCGTTTCGGCCTGTAATTCAGGGTCCTTCGTGAGATCGGCGAGCGCGATAAGATTCGTCGTGCTCGACGATGCCTGCTCCGTTTTTCCCTCGGCAATTTCCAGCCGGCATTGCAGATACCACCGCCTCCACGCGGCGTCGGATTTCAAATGTTGTTTCGTCAACAGTTCAAGCGCATCGTGCGCGCCGGTGAAATCGTTTTGCGCGAGTTCAGCCTCGCCCAACAATAAATATCCCGCGACAACCAGATCGTTTGTCCGGCCCGATGCGAGTTGCCGAAATATGCTGTCGCGCTTTCCAAGCAAATCACTGACGCGCGACCATTGACCCAGCCGCGACAGCGCGGTCGCCTGCCCGACACACGCCTCCAGACGATTGCTGGATTCGGGAAAATGCTCGACCAATCGCCCGTAGGTTTCCGCCGCCGCCGGATAATTGCTGCTCGCGAGATACGCCCACGCCATCCAGTCCGCGTATTTGTCGGCCCATTTTCCGGCGTGAATTTCGTTCGTGGAAAGAATTTCAATTCCCTCGCGGAAATTTCCATTCGTAATCGCCGCCTCGCCGCGATACAAATTCGCTTCCGGAACAAGAGTCGAATCTGGAAAATTCGTGACGAACGCGGCGAAATTTTTTTCCGCGAGATCCCAGAAACCGAGTTGAAAATTTTTCGACGCCGCGCGAAACGCGCGGGTTTCCGATGACGCCGCGGAAACCAGCCGCGCGCCACCGAATATCAGCGGAAAAATAATGGCGAAATATCGCCAGAAACGAACCATGCGATTCAATTTACCTGATTCCACAGAAAAACGAAAAGAATGAAATCACAATGACGGGTTCTGAGTTTCGGGTTTCTGATTCTGCTTTTCGGTTTCCAAATTTGAATTTTTATCTTCAATCTTCGATCTCCGATTTTCAATGCTTCGCCTCATCCGTTTTCAAGAATCGGAGCCAGATATTTTCCCGTGTAACTTTCCGCGCATTTCGCCACTTCCTCCGGCGGACCTTGCGCGACAATGCGCCCGCCGCCTTCGCCGCCTTCCGGGCCAAGATCAACAATCCAATCCGCCGTTTTAATCACGTCCAGATTGTGTTCGATAATGAGCAAAGTGTTTCCGGACGCGCGCAGTTTGAAAAGCACTTCGAGCAGTTTGGCAACATCGTGGAAATGCAATCCGGTCGTCGGCTCGTCCAGAATGTAAAGCGTCCGGCCCGTGGCTTTCCGGCTCAATTCCGATGCCAGCTTCACCCGTTGCGCTTCGCCGCCGCTGAGCGTCGTTCCCGATTGACCCAGACGAATGTAACCCAGGCCAACTTCGGCCAGCGTCAGCAGCGGATCAAAAATCTGCGGCACCGCGCGAAAAAACGTCACCGCCTCGTCCACGGTCATGTCGAGCACATCCGCGATATTTTTTCCTTTGTAAGTGATCTCGAGCGTTTCGCGATTGTATCGGCGTCCGTTGCACGCCTCGCATGTGACGTAAACCGGCGGCAGAAAGTGCATTTCAATTTTGATCAGACCGTCGCCCTCGCATTTTTCGCATCGGCCGCCTTTGACATTGAAACTGAAACGGCCCGCTTCGTAGCCGCGAATTTTCGCCGCCGGCAAACGCGAAAACAAATCGCGAATCGCATTGAACATTCCGGTGTAAGTTGCCGGATTGCTGCGCGGCGTCCGGCCAATCGGCGTCTGGTCAATGACAATCACCTTGTCGAGATTTTCAAATCCTTTCAGCGCGCGATGAATTCCCGGACGTTCTTTCGATCCGAAAAATTTCCGGAACAATGCGCGGCGCAACACGTCGTCCACAAGCGTGCTTTTTCCCGAGCCGCTCACGCCGGTGACGCAGGTAAGCGTTCCGAGCGGAATCCGGAAGTCCACGTTTTTCAAATTGTTTTCGCGTGCGCCCAGAACTTCCAGCCAGCCGCGCTCGGGCAAAGGTTTGTTGCGCTCCTTCGGAATGGGAATCGTGAGTTCGCCGGTCAGATATTTCGCGGTAAGTGAATGTGAATTGGCGAGAATTTCCTTCAACGCGCCCGCCGCGACCAATTCGCCGCCGCGCACGCCGGCGCCCGGGCCGAGGTCGAGAATGTAATCCGCCTGTCGAATCGTGTCCGCATCGTGCTCCACAACAAGAACGGAATTTCCCAGATCGCGCAAACCGGCGAGCGTGCCTAACAAACGGTCATTGTCGCGCTGATGCAATCCGATGCTCGGTTCGTCGAGAATGTAGAGCACGCCAACCAGTCCCGCGCCGATTTGCGTCGCAAGGCGAATCCGCTGCGCTTCTCCGCCCGAAAGCGTGCCGCTTTCGCGATTCAGCGTGAGATAGCCGAGGCCGACGTTTTTCAGAAAGCCGAGACGCGCGCGGATTTCCTTGATGATTTCGCGCGCGATTTTTTCCTCAAATTCCGTCAGCTTCAGCGTCGCGAAAAATTCATCCGCTTTTTCCACGGACAATTCGCAAACATCCATGATCGAAAGACCGGGCAAGGTTTCGAGTTTTGAGTTTCGCGTTTTGAGTTCGGAATTCCGATCACCTGGAACCTGGAACCTGGAACTTGGAACATCTCCCAGTCGCACCGCGAGAATTTCCGGTTTCAGCCGTCGTCCGCCGCACGCGTCGCAGAATTGCGGACTCATAAACGCCTTGAGCCGGTTTCGCGTGAACTCACTTTCGCTTTCCTGATACAATCGTTCGAGATTGGGAATCACGCCTTCAAACGGCCGTTTGATTCTGCTGATCTTTCCCGCGCGCGAAAAATGAAATTCAATTTCCGTCCCGCCCGAGCCGCGCATGAGAACGTTTTTAAAATCATCCGGCAAATCCTTGTAAGGTGTTTCGAGGCTGATTTGATAATGCGACGCGACCGCGCGCAACAGGCTCTTGTAGTAAATGACCATTCGCTTGCCGCCGCGCCGCCACGGCAAAACCGCGCCCTGCTCCAGCGATTTTTCCGCGTCGGGAACAACGAGTCCTTCGTCAAAAACCATTTTCTGTCCGAGGCCATGGCACACCGGACACGCACCGGATGGCGCATTAAACGAAAAATGTTTCGGCGTCAGCGGTTCATAACTTTTGCCCGTCGCCGGACTGAAATTACGATTGGAATGAAGCGTCTCGATCCAGTCGGGAGTCGAAGGTCGAGTGTCGAGGGCCTGGCGGTTTTTGCTCTCGCCTTTCGCCTCTCGACTTTCGACTTGTGGAAGTTGATGCAGCGTCAGCAAATTTCCCTCGCCCCATTTCAGCGCCGTTTCCACGGAATCGCTGAGTCGCACGCGGATTTTATCGTCAATTACCAGGCGATCCACGATTGCTTCGATGGTATGCTTTGCTTTCGGATCAAGCTTGAGGCGCGTGTCGCCGGAAAGTTCAAAAATTTTGCCGTCAACGCGGACGCGGACAAATCCCTCGCGCGACAATCGCTCGATGACATCCCGAAACTCGCCTTTCTGGTCGCGCACCACCGGCGCGAGAATCATCACGCGGGAACGCGGCGGCAGCGCGAGAATTTTGTCCACGATTTCGCTCGTGGTTTGCATGACAATCGGCACGCCCGTTTCCGGGCAGAACGGTTTTCCGACATGCGCGAACAGCAGCCGCAGGTAATCGTAAATCTCCGTCGTGGTCGCGATGATCGAACGCGGACTGCTGCCCGCGCCGCGTTGCTCGATGGCGATTGCCGGGGAAAGTCCCTCGATGAAATCCACGTCCGGCTTTTGCATCTGATCGAGAAACTGCCGCGCGTACGCGGAGAGCGACTCGACATATTTGCGCTGGCCCTCGGCGTAAATTGTGTCAAACGCGAGCGACGATTTTCCCGAGCCGCTCAAGCCGGTAATGACGACCAGTTTATCGCGCGGGATATTGAGCGTGAGGTTTTTGAGATTATGCTCGCGCGCGCCGCCGATTTTGATGAATTCTTTGCTCACAAATTCCGATATTCCTGAATCAGACAATCGGAAAACTTAACGCGAATTTCGCGCCAAAGCAAAAAGGATCGCGAGCCGTTTGCATGAATTTTTAGAAACGAATTAAGACGAACTCCTATTCGCGATCGGAAGAATATTTTTTCTTAAAACGAGATTTTCACCGATATTTTTTCAATCTGTGTCCATCCCGTGGTAACATCACTTTGAACTGAAGCTCACCCGAAAAGTTCTATCGCGCGGTTCATTCTCGCCAGCACTTTTTCTTTGCCTAACACTTCCAGCAAATGATACAGGCTCGGCCCGGCCGTATTTCCGGTGCAGGCCAGGCGCGTCGGATGCACGAGAACGCCGGCTTTCACGCCCAGTTCCGTTGCGGTGGATTTCAGCGCGATTTCCAGGTTCGCGGCGGTGAACGGCTCGGTTTTCGCAAACGCATCGCGCAACCGTTCCAATCGCGATTTGTTTTCGGGAACAAAATCCTTTTTTGCCGCCTCGGGATTTATTTCCACAGTTTCCTCGAAATAAAATCCGGCGTAACCCGGCAGTTCCGTGAATAATTTGATTTTGCCTCTACAAGTGTCGAGCGCGGCTTTAATGTAGGCCACGGGAAATGTGTTCGTGTCCATTCCCGCTTTGGAGAGCGCGTGAACGCACAATTCGTAAAACCGATCCGGCTCAAGCTCGCGCGCGTATTCGCCTTGCAGCCAAAGCAGTTTGTCATGATCAAACCGCGCATTGGCCCGAAGAATCTGCGGGAGGTCAAATCGTTCGACGACTTCGGCCAGCGGCAATTTTTCGCGATTGTCCTTGGGCGACCAACTGAGCAGGCAAAGATAATTCACCAGCGCCTCCGGCAAATAACCGCCATCCATGTAAGCCGTCATCAGCGCGCCCTGGTCGCGTTTGCTCATCTTCGTGCCGTCGGAATTCAGGATCAGCGGGATGTGCGCGTACTTCGGCGGCTGGACTCCGAACGCGCGAAACAGCGCGATGTGTTTGGCCGTGTTGCTCAAATGATCCTCGCCGCGAATCACGTGCGTCATGTTCATTTCCAGATCGTCAACCACATTGACAAGATGGAAAACAGGTTCGCCATCCGAGCGCACAATCACAAAATCCGGATCCAGATCCTCGCGGTCGGTCAATTTGCGTTCCACGTCGCCGACGACCAGATCGTGAATGACGATCGGCTCGCGCGTCATTTTGAATTTGATCGCGCCTTCGTGCTCGTAAGCCAGCCCGCGCGACAACAACGCCTCGACGCGCCGGCGATAATTTTCCTTTCGCTGACTTTGAAAATACGGCCCCAGATCGCCCTTCGACGCGCCGGTCGCATCGCTCGTTAGCGGACCTTCATCCCAGTTCAACCCAAGCCAGCGCAAGCCGTCGAGAATCACATCCACCGCCGCCTTTGTATTTCGGGCCGTGTCCGTATCTTCGATCCGCAAAACGAACGTGCCGCCGGTGTGGCGCGCGTAAAGCCAGTTAAACAGCGCCGTGCGCGCGCCGCCGATATGTAAAAAACCCGTGGGACTCGGAGCAAATCGAACGCGTGGTTTCATGAAAATAAAAATTAAATTGAAAGCAATTCGTTCCGTGACGATAGCCTCGATTCATCGCTCAGGGCAAGTGCGCTTGAATTCCAAGTATATCTAAACCTTGATAAAACGAACAAAGAATTCGCTGATTGATTTCTAAATTGCTGGCGACTTTTCTTTGGCCAGAATCCTGCGAAACCAGTCCGAATTTAAAATTGAATCAACGAAACCGCGATTTTTTAATCTCTCGGCCTGAAATCGGATTCGCGGGCGAGTTGTTCCCAGATTTTCCGCTCGGCTTCGCTGGTTTTGGAAGGCACTTCCACTTTCGTGACGACGATCAGATCGCCGTTTCCACCACCGCGCTGCGGCAGACCGCGACCGCGCACGCGAAGCTTTTGGCCGCTCTGCGTTCCGGCGGGAATTTTGATGTTCACGCGTCCGTCCAGCGTCGGCACGGAAATGTTCGCACCGAGCACCGCTTCCCACGGCGCGAGATCGAGTTCGTAAATCAGATTATGATGGTCCACCTGAAAATCCGGATGCCGCGCCAGCCGGACGCGCAAATATAAATCTCCCGCGCCCGCGCCACCGATTCCGGCTTCACCGCGGCCGGCGATTCGCAGCAACTGGCCTTCGGTCACGCCCGCCGGAATTTTCACCTGATACGTTTCCGTCCGCGATTCGTGCCGGACGGAAACAGATCGGATCGAGCCTCGCATCGCTTCGTCCAGCGTGACCATGATGTCGCCCTCGACATCGCGGCCGCGCGCGGCGAAATCTTCCTCGGCAAAAGCGCTTTGGCCGCCGAAGCCGCGCCCGCCCATTCCGCCGCGGCCTGCCGCTCCAAACAATTGCTCGAAAAAATCGCTGAAACCCGTGCCGCCGAAATGGAATTCGCGGGCCTGTCCTCCGCCCGCTCCGCTGAATCCGCGTCCGCCGCCGGAGAAATTTTCCCAGCCGGGCGGCGGGCGAAAATCCGCGCCGGATTTCCAGTTCGCGCCCAGTTCATCGTATTTTTTTCGTTTGGCGGGGTCGCTCAGGACTTCGTAAGCCTCGTTGATTTCCTTGAATTTTTCCTCGGCCTTTTTTTTGTCCTTCGCAACATCGGGATGATATTGGCGCGCGAGTTTGCGGAAAGCTTTCTTGATTTCCGCATCGCTGGCGCCCCGCGCCAGGCCAAGGGTTTCGTAGTAATCTTTGAATTGCACAGCCATATCAGCAAGCGCCGATCACGACGCTCAATGAATGATGCCCGCCAATGGCCGTTTGTCAAAATGTAGTGGCAAAAGCATTTTAATTGCGGTCGTAAATTCGAACATTTCGGATTTCTCAAATTGTAATGGCCTGAAAAAATGGATGGTCAGATTCGAAATCCGAAACTCGAAATCCGAAGCCCGAAAGACACGACTGAAGTGATTTGAAAAATGCACGGGCGCGAACGCCCGTGCCAATTTTCTTCGTTTGTTTAAAAACTATCTGTCCCCGGAATCAGATTTTTTAGTGTTATCCACCGTGATGAACAGACTTCCGCCGTTGCGCCAGACCCGCAGCAACACTCGTTTTCCAGTCGCTTTGGAACTCAAGTCCACGGCCTGGTCCGCATTTCGGACGGGCTGGCGATTGATTTCCAGAATGACATCGCCTTCGCGCAGACCGGCGTCGGCTGAATTGGAATTCGGATCCACATTCGTAACCAGCGCGCCGTGAATGTTGTTAGGAATGTTCAACTGGCGGCGCGTCGCGGAATCCAGATCGGAAACTTCCACACCGTCCAGCGAATCGTATTCCGATGAATTTCCATTCTCCTGCGTGGTCGGCCCGTTTCCTTCCGTCATTTCCTTCGGCATTTCGCCCAATGTGGCATGAACGGTTTTTTCCGACGGTTTTTTGCCAGGCTCGCTGCGGAGAATTTTCAACGTCACTTTCGTTCCCGGCGTCATTTGCGAAATCATCAGGCGAAGCTGCGGGCGGTCCGCCACGGCTTTTCCGTTCACTTCGCGAATGACATCGCCGACCTGCAATCCCGCCTTGGACGCGGCGGTTCCGGGTTCAACCTGCGAAATCATCGCGCCTTTGGTATCCGGCAACTTAAATTCCTCCGCGAGGTCCGGCGTGATTTCCTCTTGAAGCATGACGCCGAGATAGCCGCGCGAAATTTTGCCGTATTGAATCAGGCGCGTCATCACGCTGCGCGCGAGATTGATCGGAATGGCGAAACCGACGCCCTGATAACCGCCGCTTCGCGAGTAAATCGCGGTGTTGATTCCAACGAGCCGGCCTTCCGCATCCACGAGCGCGCCGCCGGAATTTCCCGGATTGATCGCGGCATCGGTCTGGATGAAATCCTCGTAGCTGTTGATGTCCAGCGCGTTTCTGCCGAGCGCGCTCACAATTCCCATCGTCACCGTCTGGCCGACGTTGAACGGATTTCCGATGGCGAGAACAACATCGCCGACTTCGAGATTGTCGCTGTCCGCCATCGGCAGCGCGGGCAAATCTTTCGGGTCCGCGTCAATTTTCAAAACGGCCACGTCGGTTCCCGGATCGGTGCCAATCAATTTCGCGGTGTATTCTTTTCCGCCGGAGGCGAGCGCGACTTTGACGCCGTTGGGATCCGCGCCTTCAACAACGTGATTGGCCGTGAGAATGTAACCTTCCGGCGCGACGATGATTCCCGAACCGAGACTTTGCTCCTTGCGCGTGAGTTCGCGCGGCTGGGCGTTGTTTCCGCGTCCGCCCTGACCGCCGAAAAATTGTTCAAACGGATCGAAGAATGGCATCGGATATTGCCGCATGTGCACCGTGCGGGTGGAATAAATATTCACGACGCTTGCGGCAGCGCGCTTGATAATCGGCGCGTAACTGGTGACGCCATGCGTTTCGCGATTGATCGGAGTGTTCTGAATTGTGAAATGCGGCACGGGATTGGTATCGCCCAGCGAAGTGAACTGAAGCGCTGCGAAAATCGCAAAACCGCCAAGAGCGGCGGCGATAAAACCCATGACCGGTCTGAAAAATTTTCTCATAATAATCATCCCTTTTCTGCGGCGAGCCTGTTGTTTTCGCGTTCGCCTAACACATCCTTTGAACCGCATTCAACGCTGAATGTTCAAAAAAATCGCTTCGTGAAAACTGGAAAGTCTCCGCATGGCCACCTTTCCACCTGATTTTTAATCCCGCAAATGGGGCGTGTACCTCAAGAAGAGAAAGTTCCACGTTTCAAGTTTCAGGTTCCAGGTTGCAAATACTGAAACCACGGATGAACGCGAAACTTGAAACTTGAAACC
>DASSNZ010000354.1:0-16068 GCA_035701135.1 Verrucomicrobiia bacterium | reverse complement strand
TGATAGCCGTAAGGTCCGCGTGAATAAATCACCGGCGGCCTGGAAATCACGACGCGCGGCGGACAATAAACCGGTGGCGCGACGACGACCGGCGGCCGGACCGGTGGCGCGGGAATAATCACGGGCGCCGGATGACCAATGATCACCGGCACGGGCAATGGCAGTGGCGGAACCGGAATTCCGATTCCAATATTCACGTTCACACCGGCCCGTGAAATGGAAACCGCTCCGGCGAGAACCGCTGCAATCAAGAGTAGTTTTTTCATACGTAATATCTGACGCCGCCGCGTTTCCGCTCTTCACGTCTTACGAAGATTTTCGCGAATTTTATTTTGAATACGTTTCCGCCGTTCGCGTCTGAGTCGCGGCGCTTTGCTCCGAGAATCGGCTTGATTTGGAGCGCGGACAAATGCATTGTTTTCCGCAACTTATTTGCAGAATGCGTGATCGCGTCGGAAATCCGATGCGGTCTTTTTCGTATGAGTAATGAGCAACCGATTGAACTCGAAGGCGTCATCAAAGCGGTCCTTCCGGGCACGATGTTTCGCGTGACCCTGGACAATCAGCACGAAGTGCTGGCGCATATTTCGGGAAAAATGCGGAAACACTTCGTCCGCCTCACCGTCGGCGACCGCGTGCGAATGGAAATGTCGCCTTACGATCTCACCAAAGCGCGCATCACATTTCGGCTGCGTTGAGAATCGCGCGTGGTCGCTACGCATTTTTCGATTCCCTGCCAGGTTCGTCCGAAGAATTTTCAACTGCGGATGAACCAATAATCAGGGTTAAAGTTCTATCTATTTAGCGGAACGCCTGTCTGTGGCTCGCGATTCAACCCCCCATTTCTACTCCTTTTCAAAGCCATGACTTGTGAATTTCAGGGTGCGGCTGTTCTCCGTGACGGTGCGAATTAATTGCTCGGACGCGCCTTGTGGAAGTTTGGCTTCGATCTCAATTGTGACAGTAACTTCCGCGCCATCCTGCCCAACCAGGTGCGCAATCACTTCATCAGCGATTCGGCTGGCGTCCCGGCCCGCGCGGGTGGGATCCAATTCTGCCGTTCCATGAAAACGTTTGGGTTTCGTTTCCGGCTGCGGGGGTGGCGACATTGTGCCGGTTCCGTGCTCGCCGGGTTTCAGCGATGTCGAATCGGTGGCAGGCGGAGGCTCAGCCTTTGTTTCCGCTTCCATCTGTTTGCGCGCCGTTTGCGGCTTCACGAGCAGACCGCTGCTTTCCGCCATGATCGTCATCATTTGGCCGCCGCGAAGCCCACGATAACGTTTCGATGTTTCGTCGTAGCTTTCGGCGAAAGCAAAACTATCGGTTGACCACGTAAGCAATCCAACTCCGTCTCGGATGGCTTGCGTGAGCACATCGGAATCGGAAAGACGCGGCAGGTAAAGATAACGCGCGAAATCTTCCACAAGTTGGCGAATCGAAACGTGGTCACCGCGCCAGAGCGGGACCTCGTCCAGATGTTTGCGCAAAATGGTTGAACCAAGGGCAGTGATCAACAATTCGTCGTTGCGAAGTTTTTTGCTGGCGCGAACGGCGAGAGCATCGGTGCCCGAAATGCGCGTGGCCTGCCATTGAACCGGTGCCTGAGGGTTCGCCTGCTCCGGGACGAGCAACCATTGATAGGCTTCCGGCAAGCGCGCAGTCACCGCTCCATCCGCCGCCTGTTTTTGCGTTTCGGCCTGCCTGGCCTGGAAGGGAGACAAATTAAGGGCTTCTTTGTGAGCAAGGATGGACGCCCAGGCAATGTACTTGCGCAACGCCTCTTCCAGATCCTGCAAGCGCACTTTGTCCGCCGCGAGAAATACCAATGTGTTCTGATAAAGTCGCGGTGTGTTGCCGCGTGATTCGAGAATGGCTTTGGCCGCCATTTCGGCGGCGTTGTCAGAATCCTTCGTGTAAGGATGTTCCGCGGACAGAACAACCAGACGCGCATCGAGGTCGTCGGGAACATCCGCGCCCGAACGGGGAAGCGGATGAATCCGCCTGAAGTCTCCCGTTTTCCGCAAATCGTCGCGCACTCGTTTATCGAGTTCCTGCACGACTTTGTCGTGGTCGCGCTTCAATTGTTCGGCGCGATCTTCGGCCAGCTTGGTGACGGTCGCCTGTGTGTCATACCAATAGCGATTTCCGTCCTGGTAAAGATACGTGGCGGCTCCGGCCAGCCTCCTCAGCGCATCCCCGAACACCGCCGGTGATTCTCCGGGCATAACGCAACCGAGTTTTACGCGCCGGTCTTCAATGCCGCGATGCGCCACGCCGGCGCTGGGCGCTGATCCCATGTAAATCGTGCGCGCCACACGCCGTGCGGCTGAAACCTTTCCAAGATTTGGCTGCTCGCCGTCTATTCGCATCGGCAACGAGTTCGGACCGTCCACGTCCTTTTCAATAATCGGCACCCAGTTGTCCGAAAGATAGCGCGTCAATTCAAATTGCACCCGCGGATCGTCAATCGGAATCATTGAAGGCAGAATCAACGGACTGCGGTCGCCCTTTTCCCACAAGCTGTGAATCACCGATGCCATGAGCCTCAGCACGCCGCGGGTTCGCTGGAATTTAACCAACGTGCTCCACGCGCCGTAAAGCTGGTCGAAAATCTCCGGGTGGATTGGATACGCGGCGCGAATGCGTTTCTCGTAATCGCCGCCCCGACATTCCGCAGGAAATTCCGCGCTTTGCGAGTGATACAATTCCGAAAATGCCTGCGCGGTTACGTCACGATTTTTGAACTGGTCGCCCGCAATCGGCTCGAACAAACGCCGTCGCACAATCTCAAATCCTTCCTCGGCAGTTGCCGGTCGCCACGATGATTCGACACGGCCAACCACGTTGCGGAGACGGTTCAATGCCTCGCGCCCGCGCACGCCGCCGACTTCAACATCGTCCGCCTGCGTGTGTGGAGAACCGGCGGTGTCGGACGCCGGCAACGAAATCACCAGCAAGCAATTTCCCGCCAGCTTGGCCGATTCGGTCAACACCTGGGCGAATGAAAATTGCGTTTCAAACCCTCCTGCGGGCAAATCGGTCTGGTCGTGAAGCTGGCGCGCGTAGGCGACCCATTCGTCAATCAGGATGAGACACGGCCCATATTCTTTGAACAACTCGCGTAATACATCGCCGGGGCTGGTGGCTTTTTCGTCGTCGGCTTTCACGCGGGCAAATGCCTTCTTGCGGCCAAGCTGCCACGCAAGTTCACCCCAAAGCGTGCGGACAACCGTGCCGTCCGGTTTCGTGGACGGATTGCCCGGCGAAATTTTGTTTCCAACCAGCACAACGCGATTTGCCTTGGGCAAGGTTTTGACGCCCGCCTCCGCCAGCACGGCGTCCACGCCCGGAAGTTCGCCGGGAGATACGCCGGAAAAAAGATGATACAACGCCAGCATCGAATGGGTTTTGCCGCCGCCGAAATTCGTTTGAAGCTGCACCACCGGGTCGCCGCCCCTGCCCGAAATGCGTTGAACGCCTCCCACCAGCAGGCGTTTCAAACTCTCGGTGAGAAACGTCCGGCGAAAAAATTCCTGCGGCTTGCGATATTCATCCGAGCCTTCGCCCAAATGCACCTGCCACAAATCGGCGGCGAATTCCGCCTGCTGGTAACGCCCGGTGGCCACGTCCGGATGCGGATTCACCACTTCGCGCCACGGTTTTAACGCGCCGGCGGCCGCGGCCTCCACCAATGAGCCGCCGACTCTGCGTTTTTCGCCGCGCACCTGCTCGTCATACACCTGGCGGCGCAATTCCATTTTCATGTTGCGCACCACTTCGGATTGCAGCGAAGAAATCGCCGCCAGCAAACGCTCCGCCGAATCCAGCGCGCGGTCCGTGTCATCGCTGGAAAAATTCTCCTGATGCGCCCAGCGATCCCGAACGGTTCGCAACTCCGAAACCAGCGAACGCTCCGCGTGCCCAAGCACCTGGCTGAAAACTTCGTTCCACGAATCGAACACCAGGCGCAACAACGCCGCCACGTCCCATTCCTGAATCGGTTTGTTGCCGCGAAGCCGTTCCGTGACCAGCCGGTCTTTTGCGGCGGCCTGCGCTTTTGCGCCGAAACGATTTTGAAATTCGCGGGCCACAAAATCGCCGAGACCTTCCCGCAAAAGATCCAGCGCCCTGCCGATGCGTTGTTGATTGGTCAGTGCCATAAATGAGATTCGTTTAATCAATGCCCGCGCTTGCAAGCAGCCACTCGTAAGCCGGCTGCACTTCCATTTCGGGGGCGTTGACGCTTGCCATCGAATCCTGATCGGACACGAGCAAACGCCGGGTTGCGCGCGGATAAATTTTCGCGGCTTCGCTCAAAGCGCGGATTTCGCGCGCCAGCGTCTCCGCATTTCGCACGTCAGCGCAAACCTGAATCAATTCCGCGCCTTTGACTGCGTGCCGCGCCAGAAAATCCACTTCAAATCCTGCGTCTGTCTTGACGTAGCCCGCTTCCATGCCGCGCCGTTCCAACTCCACCAGCACTATGGTTTCCAACGCATGGCCCGTGTTCATCCGCCCGCTGTTGTCAAATGCCCGGATCATTCCCGGGTCGGCAGGATATATCTTTCGCGGGTTGGAATTGCGCTGCCGTTCCGAATCCGTCGCCAGCGGCACGGCGGACAACAGGAACGCGTCCAGCAGATGCGACAGCATCGCATGTACAGCATCCTTGGCCACGGCGTGTCCCTGCGATTTCATGTCCTGATGCAGTCGGTGGACGCTGAAACTGGACGCCGGGTTGCGGAGGCAGTGCCGCACCAGCCATCGCAGCGCTCCCACTTGCGACACGTTGTGCCGCTCCACCACGTCACGAAACAGCACCGTGTCCACGTAACCTTGCAGCAGTTCCACCTGCAACGCCGCTTCCAGTCCCAGCGTTTCCGGGAAACCGCCCACCGCCAGATACTCGCGGAAATACTTTTCCATTTTGGACCGCTCCGCCGGCGTCGGCTGCCATTTCTTTCCCGTCGGCTCTTCGCCACGATGACGCAAAAATTCCCGGAAACTGAATGGGCGAATCACCGTCGCCAGCCCGCGTCCGCGCAATGAGGTATGGACTTCCCGCGACAACATCTGCGCCGAAGAACCGGATACCACCAGTTGCACCTTCTCCGAGTCCAGCGCCCGCCGCGCGAACCGCTCCCAGCCCGGCACTAACTGGATTTCGTCCAAAAACCAATGAACCGTTTCTTTCCCCCGCAACTCCGGATGCAGCCGGTAAAATTCCTCCAGCAAAAATCCCAACTGCTCCGCGCCGATGCCGGCCAGCCGGTCGTCGTCAAAACTCAAATATACTGCGCGCTCCGGCGGCAGCCTGGCGCGCAACTCATCCTGCAGTTGATGCAGAAACGTCGTCTTCCCCGCCCGTCTCATGCCGATCACCGAATGAACTTTTCCCGCCACCGCCGGAAGGCGCGCGTCACGACGTGTCAATCTCCGCGCCGGAATGGCTCGCAACGCGGCTTGCAATTTGTCCGCCAGTATCGGATGCAATGGCATGATTCAAGGCTCTTGTAACTGTGTCCTTTTATCAAGGATACATTTCATAAAACCTGTCCTTATAAAAAGGAGACATTTGTATATCATTGAAATAAAGGCTCTTGAGCGGGCGGCGTTTCCTTTGCCTTGCCGCCTTCCTGCGCCAGCCGGATCAATTCCGGCCAACTTTGGACAAGGCCGTTGTAGGCCAGCGCTTCGTTCGCGCGCTTTTTGCGTTCACAAAGCGTGTAAAGCCGATACGCCAGTTCACGCGCGGTCTCGGCTTTCGCGCCGAGTTGGGCGACCAGTTCCGACGCCGCGCTTTCACCGCCGCTGGCGAGCACGCGGATGAGGTGATGCACGGTTTCCCAATTCGTCAGGCGATTGTCCGTTTCGGGACTCCAATCTTTCGGCAATTCGTCCGGTTTGAGCAGGCGCACTTTGCCACGGCCCTGTTTCAAAATTCCCGCTTCCTCCAATCCTTGAACGCTGGTGTTTTTGGCTTTGCTCAAAATTTCCGCCATGCCGAACTCGCCTTCGGAAAAACCGTTTTGCTCGAACCACGCCAGTGCCCAGCGGCTGTCCGAATCAAAATCACCTTCCTGTTCGGCAAGGGCTTCACCCAACACTTCGTTGATGAGCGCCAGCGCTTCTCGGACGGACATGGCGTTGCCTTGTGCGTCGAGCACTTTGGAATGGCGGGTGAAGATGGCCATGCCCGGCCCGATGGCCGACTGCGCCAAATCCACCGGCGCAATGTTGCCCGCCTGCAAATGTCGCAAGGCTACGGGCAATTCTTTTTTCAACGTGGCAACAAATTCCCGGCGCGTGGTCGTGGGTGCATCTTTCGGGCGCGGACGACAAACGAGAACAATGCTGGAAGCAAGCATATTTCGACCAATGCCTGAAACTTTATTCGCAAGTTCCGTGCGCATTGGCCAAGTTCCACTTGTGCTAAAACCTGCTCGGATTACGGCATCAAGAAATGTTTCCCAACCGGTGCTTGCTGTCCCTGCATCCGATTCGCTCTCTGATTGTTTGAAAGCGTAGTAAATCGTTACCGGAAACGCAGAGTGCGCTTGTTCGGCAAGGCGGTGCATCGCGCTTGTCATGCCATCGAGGAAAAATATTTCAGCCTTCTCCTTATTTCCGTGGCGATACGGCGTGGCGACTAGCTCCTCCTCTTTGGGCACAGCTACGGTAGCGAATACATCGGGAAAAACGGAGCGAAGAGTGCGACGCATCCAGACATAGAAGAAATCAGAAAGGTCGGCGTAAGCGATGTTGTCGTAGTATGGAGGGTCAGTTGAAACGATTTTGTTCTTACTGAAAGTCTGGTTCTGTGCGTCACCTTGCGCTGCGTGCCCGTTCGGGATGCCGGGCGTCGTTTCAAGGGCTTTCCAAGTCCAATCAACCATAGCCATCCAATTGCCAGATGAGCGGCACATAGGGTTTGCTTCGGCGTAATCCCAAGCCATTGGGATAGCCTGTCGCCCAAATGTATTGCGCATCTTTTCTCCAGAACTATGCCAGCTACAAATACCAGACCAATAATCGCTGCACTTATCAACCGCGAAACCGAGATACGTTGCTGTGGCCTCTGCATACGCAATCGCGCCAGCGCCTCCCTCCCGGAGAGGTGTGGCTTCTTTCCCAAAACTCGCGGCTAAAGCGTTATTGCGAACAAGTTCCATCGCTTCGCTTACGAGGTCTGAAAAGGTCGTTAACGCCACGAGTTGCCTCTGCGTAAACAGGTCGCCGTAGGACGTCAGCCCGTATTCAAACGTCCAAAAATTACGCCGGTCATTGGGAAGTGATTGCTCCGGTTTCCATTCCGGCTTTGCCTTTTTTGCCACCGCTTCGTGCTCTGGTGTTGGCGCGAGATAAATTCTTCCGCGTTCACCTTCGGCCACAATCCCCATCAAACGAGCGTTCATTCTTCCGGCTTTGCCTTCGGCTTTGATGTAATCGCCCGCGATGGGCGTGCCGGACATGACGCATTTGAAATTTGCGCCGCGCGCGAGCTTCGTGCCATTCTTCGCTGCTTCGGCATCTTTGGGTTTGCCCACTTTTACCGTGAAATGATAGCCGCCTTTTTCGATTACTGGCTCGACATAGGCTTCCTTGCCTTCTTTGGTTGAAAGCATAAAGGTGGATGCCAGCGGCACGTCCACGTCACGAAACGCCGGGTTGGGGCTTTTCACCGTGCGCGCCCAAAGCCACGCAATCACCGTGAGCTTCTGCCCCACGAGCTTTTTCAGGTCAGGCCGTTCCTTTGCCATCTCCTCGGTGATTTCAATCTTCGGATACAGGTGGCCGATGCGTTTTTCCGCTTCGTCGCGCATCCATTTGCCGTAGTAACGCACGTCCTCGGCCAGCCCCTGCGCGCCCTTCCACTGCGTGAGCGCCTTTTCCTCTTTTGATTTTTTCTGCCACTCGGGATTCACCGGCGGTCGGCCCGCAAACTTCGGCGGAATCTCAATCATCGCTTTGTTGATGAGCACGGCGACGGGATTCAAATCGCTGGCGTAGGATTCGAGTCCGAGCCGCTGCGCTTCCAGCGGCAACGCGCCGCCACCGGCAAAGGGATCGTGAAAGCCGGGCAGCACATGGCGATTGAACAATTCTTTGGCGCGGGGATGATCGGCATTTTCCGCGCAGGCGCGCCGCCAGCTCTGCCAGATTTCATCGCGCGCGGCCTGCAAGACTTTTTCGTTGGTGGTGTTTTCCCATTTCACCAGTTCCTCGATGATCTTGAAAAGCCGTTGCCGTTCCTTTTCCTGTTTCTTCTCGGTTGGAAATAAATCGGGGTTGGATGACGGGTCATCCACCATCTGCGCGAAGATGACCGCGCGCGCCGCGGCCAGCGGACGTCGCGCCCACCAAAGGTGCAACGTGCTGGGGTGCCCGTGCCGGATGGATTTCTCCCGCGCGCTGGCCTTATTGATGGCCTCCAATGGCAGCGCCACTTCGATGAGTTTTTTGTGGGATTTGACAGGATTCATTTTGGCGCCTCCGCCTTGGCAATCAGTTCGGCCATATCGTAATTGATGCTGGTAACGCCGAAGTCCGGTTCACGACGGAATGGTTCGCGGACATAATGAACGCGATGAGCGCCGCCCTCAAGAAACTCAACAATGGCGAGAATAAAATCCTCCGGCTTGTTCAGCGAATAAAGAATTTCATTTTTGGTGACCGTGATGGTGTCCGCGCCGGAGACGCGGCCTTTGACTTCGATGAACCGAAGTTTTCCCGTGGCATCAACCCGGCTTTCGATGTCGTAGCCGAGTTTTTCGTGTTCGCGGTCGGTCGGTGAGAATCCGAGCGAACGTTCGGTTTCCATAACAATGGCGCGCGCGCGCGCGGCGCTGGCCTGGGTGTCCGCCGGAGCGGAGGGCGCCGATTGGCCGGTCATCGCGGCGAGCAATCCGACAGGCACAATGACGAGACCGCCCATGATCACGGGCGGCAATGCGGAAATCTGCGCTTCGCGGTCGAGTTCGGCGAGACGTTTTTCGAGGCGGCCCTGCAGTTTGTCGGCTTCCTTGCGGGCTTCGCCGGAATTCAGGCGCGCTCCAGCCTTTCCAGCCTGTTCCTGAAGTTTGAGTTGCTCGGCGCGATGGTCCCAGTAGGTGATTTCTTTGGTCAGACGGTCTTTCACCGCCGCGCGCGTTTTCGCAATCCAGTCGAGGCGGCGGTCGCGGACTTCCTTGATGTGCTCCGGAACAACCGTGGCGATGGCGTGGTTCTGGGCTTTCTGTTCCAAAGCGCGCGTTACCCAGGAACATTCCGGGCGGGCAAGAATGGCATTGATATCGGGTTCGTTTGAATGAAGCGGACGATAGTCGAGATAAGGCGCGTAATTCAGATGACGACATTCGCCGGCGGCATCCATTTCCACGTAGAGCATTCGGCGGGAAATGGTGCGGCGTTCGCCGGAAGGCAAAACGCTGGCGTCCTGGATGGCGTGTTCGAGAAAAAAAAGCACGCGCGGTTTTGTGCCGGGGTCGCGCTCGTCAACGAGAACGGCGCCGCGTTTCAGAAGATTGCGATGCCGTTCGAGGGTCAAATCGAGAACGGCCTCGAGCAACGGATGACCGGGGCAGACGAAAGCGGCCAACGGCTGGCCGGCGGGTGCGATCAGGTCTTTTTCAAAAACGATGCGCTCGTATCGAGTGAGAATGGGTTCGCCGGACCCAATTTGCCGGTCGCGATTGCGCACCGGTTCGGGGACGTGATTGATTTCGTAGCGTCGCGGTTCACGCTGGCGGGCGGTGCCGCCGAGATGCCTGAACGCTTCCATGAAAAACGATTCGATGTAGTGCGGTTGCAGGCGACGCGCTTCAGCGCGTTCCATGTCTTCGCGAACGCGCGCCACTTTGCTGGCGTCCATCGCATCGTGCGCGAGGGCGCGGTCTTCCAGCAAATTCTGGATATGTGAACGGTCCACGCCATTCTCCACCGCCCGGGTCAGACGCAGTTGAACCTCCTCGCGATGGCCATAGCGAACCGCTTCAATCAGCAGATCGCGAAGTGATTTGCCTTCAAATTGCAGTTTGCCTAAAACGTCAAAAACCTGGCCGCCCAATGCCTGACGGGCTTCCTCGAGTTTTTCGAGAAGACGGCGATACACATCGCCTTCGCGGGTTTCTTCGGCAACGAGATTCCACAAATGGCAGACCTCCGTCTGGCCGATCCGATGAATGCGCCCGAACCGTTGTTCGAGCCGGTTGGGATTCCACGGCAAATCGTAGTTCACCATGAGGTGAGCACGCTGAAGATTGATGCCTTCGCCTGCGGCGTCGGTGGCGAGGAGAACCTGAATTTCCGGATCGTGCAAAAAGCTTTCCTGGGCTTTGCGCCGGTCTTCGCGGCCCATGCCGCCGTGAATCATGACGACCGATTGCGGACATCCCAGGAGAGAACCAATCTTTTGATTCAGGTAATTTAACGTGTCGCGATGCTCGGTAAAAAGAACCAGCTTCTGTCGTGGCGACGGTTTTGGCGGAGGCAATTTCCCGGCTCCATAGGGCAACGGGTCTTCCGACAAATGCAGACCCGGAGCAGCGGGTGTAAAAATCTCGCCGAGAAGCGTGGCGAGTTCGCGCCATTTGGTGTCCTGCCCGCTGCGGCGGACGTCGGCGGCCAGGGTTTCCAATTTAACCAGCGTGCAAATTTCCGTTTTCAGTTCCGCGATGGTGCTGGCCGCCGTGGCTTGATCGAGAATCTGCTCTTCGGCCTGCTCGACTTCATTTTCGGGAGCTTCTTCGAGGTCATCAACATCGTCCTCGTCCAATTGCGGCCCGTTGGCGATTTGCGCCAAAGCCGCGCCGCGTTGAAGAATTTCCAATTCGCGCATCCGCTTTTCGAGCCGTTCGCGGCGGCGACGCAGCGATTGGTAAATTGCCTCCGGCGATGACGCGAGACGGCGTTGCAGAATGGTCAAAGCGAATCCGACGGTGCCGGCGCGTTTGTCATTCTCCAGCGCTTTGGCGCGATCAAATTCAGTGCGGACGTATTCAGTGACTTCCTTGTAGAGACGCGCCTCGGGGCCGGAAAGTTTGTATGGAACAGTGTAGGCGATGCGTTCCGGGAACAACGGGCGACCGTCAAATTTCAGCAACTTCTCCTTCACCATGCGCCGCATGAGATCGAAAACTTCCACCTGATGAACGCCATCGCGAAACTTTCCCTCGAACCGGTCCCCGTCGAGCAAGGCAAGAAAGAGTTGAAAATCCTCCTCCTTGCCGTTGTGCGGTGTCGCGGTCATCAGCAGAAAATGCCGGGTCAGGCCGGACAGCAACACGCCGAGATTGTAGCGTTTGGTGCGCTTCACCTCGCCGTTGAAAAATGTGGCCGAGAGTTTGTGCGCCTCGTCGCAGACAACAAGGTCGTAACGGCAGTCTGCGGCGGCGAGTTTTTGTTGCACGTCTTCGTTGCGCGAAAGTTTGTCGAGGCGCGCGATGGCGAGATCATTTTCGAGAAACCAGTTGCCGGTTCGGGCGGCTTCAAGTTTGTCGTTGGTCAGGATTTCGAATGGCAGATGGAAGCGACGATGCAATTCGTCCTGCCATTGTTCAACCAGGCTGCCGGGGCAAACGATGAGACAACGGCGAAGGTCGCCGCGCGCGATGAGTTCCTTGATGAGCAACCCGGCCATGATGGTTTTACCGGCGCCGGGATCGTCCGCGAGCAGGAAACGAAGCGGTTGCCGCGGAAGCATCGCTTCGTAAACAGCGGTGATTTGATGCGGCAACGGATCAACCAACGACGTGTGAACGGCGAGCACCGGGTCGAACAGATGGGCGAGGCGAATCCGGTGCGCTTCGGACACGAGGCGAAACAGGGCGCCGTCCCCGTCGAAACTCCATGGCCTGCCCTGCTGAACAAGTTCAAGACGTGGTTCGTCATGGCGATAGAGAATTTCGTCAGCGACGCGGCCGTTCGGGCCGCGATACACCAGCGTCAGCGCGTCCGAGCCGTGCCATTCAACACTGATAATTTCAACCGGAGCATCGGGAAGTATTCCTTTTACGAAAGTGGTTGGTGTCAGGTCTTCCAAGCGCATGATTCTCTTGGCACAAAAATGTAGTCAAAATCAAAAGGACTTCATAGAGAAAACGCTCAACGACAATAAGAATGGGCCGGTTTTCCGGTTTTTTTGGAAGGCGCAGGTCTATACTGAAACCGTTGGTTCCATTCGCGACGCGCCTGTAACCATTAAAAAACTTAGGCAGACAGGTTGAAGCATACTATTAGACTAGAATTAAACTCATTTAAATCGCATGACCAACGATGGATGACCACATGAAAACCGATCCCAATCAGAGTAAGGTACTATCAGTGGAACCGATAAATTTTGTGAATTTCCAATTCTACGAACGCCTTCGAAAATCAGCGTCCATTCGTGGCGGATTTTTCTCAATTAAATGGCCCGGGCGGTTTTTCGGAATTTTTCCCAAATGCCAGATCAAAAATCCGTGGAGAAATTTTTCAATCTCTTGAAGCTGCGCCGCGCTGAGGCGAAGTCTCGATAAATCGGTCCAATCTTTTTCCGTCAACTCCGCGAGAATTTTCTTCGAGCCGGGCGTGAGTTTGGTTTCCGCAATGTCCGGCGACTGGCCGAGTTCGCGCAGCAGTTTCATTTCAAACGCGAAAATGTTCAACGGCTGCGGCGGATTTTTCGACAGCGTTTGCATCAGTCCGGCCATCAATTCATAAATCGCGGGCAGCGGCGTTTCTTTTTCCGTGGCCTGCTCGATCAACGCGGCGCAATACGCGGCCTGTTGCAGCGCGTCGAGATCGCGGCGCAGCATGGGATTCGTTTCGCGCAAATGGACTTCGCCAAGCGTGTGCAATTCCGAGCGGCGGCTGGAAATGAAGCTGAAATCCGCCTCGTAAAACAAATCAAGTTTGCCGCGAAACGGCGATTTGGGACGCCGCGCGCCTTTGGCCATGGTGGCGACGCGACCGAACTCCGGCGTGAGCCAGTTCACGATGACGCTGGTTTCGCTGAATGGCCGAATGCGAAGAATCAATCCGTGGGCGCGTTCAATCATGAATTTTCCACGCGGGAATTTCGCTCATCAGCCGGTTTTCTTTTCAGGCACGTTTCCGAATTCCGGCGCGAGCGAGCCGAGACTGATGATGTATTTGATTCCGTCAGTGACGGACATTTCCAGCCGCGTCACTTTCCGGTCCGGCACGAGCAAAAGAAAACCGGACGTGGGATTCGGCGTGGTCGGAATGAAAACGCACACGAGTTTTTCGTTCAATTTGACCTGCGCTTCGGATTGTCCCTCGCTTGTGAGAAATCCCATCGAGTAGGATCCGGGATGCGGAAATTCGACGAGCACGACGGTTTTGAAGGAGTTTTTATTTCCGGAAGTCAGGGCGTCATTCACCTGCCGCGTCGCGCCGTAGATTTTATTCAACAGCGGAATGCGCATCAGCGCCGACTCGACCCATTCGATGATTTTTTTTCCGAAATAATTTCTGGCGAGAATGCCGACGATGCAGATCAGCAGAATTGCCAGCGCGAACGCCGCCAGGCTCCAATACCAGAACATCGGGCCTTCGCCGTTTTTGTGATGCGTCAATTCGCGGGGAAGAAAAAACAGCAGTGTGTCCGTGAAAATCGCAACGGTCCCAAAAATCCACAGGAGCGCGCCGATGGAAATCACGGCGGGCAGCACGACCGCAAGGCCGGTCAGGAAATTCCCGCGCCATTTGGCGAACAAACTTTTTTTCACGCCCGCACTGTAGGTTTGCGGCCCAGTTTCCTCAAGGGAAAGCGGCGGGCGATTTCCCTGAGCAAACGGTCTTCCTCGCGCTTCATTTTTCGTCGCGCGACCGGATTCAGATCGTCGAATCCGCGCAGATGCAAAATGCCGTGAATGACGTATCGCGCGAGTTCGCTTTGCCAGGTGGCGCGGAATTGCCGCGCCTGCGCGATGGCGTCGTCAATGCAGATGAACAATTCGCCGTGAATTTCCGGGGCGCCCGGCAGTTTGCGAATTTCCGGATCCGAATAATCGAACGTGATCACGTCGGTCGAGCCGCGATGTTGAAGATAGGTCTGATTGATCTCCGCCATTTTCGGCGCGCGCACGATGTAAATGCCAAGATCGAAATCCTCGATCCACAGCAAATCCCGAAGCAGTTCGCGCGTAAGCCAGCGCAACTGGCGCGTATCAATCGGAAAAGCGCGCGCGCTGTTTTTGATGAAAAGGCTGCCGCTCAAGAATGTTTGTGCTCCGCGCCGGGCCGGGTTTTCACGCGATGTTCCTCGTACGCCGCGATGATGCGCTGCACGAGCGGATGGCGCACCACGTCGCGCCGGCTGAATTCAACGACGGCCACGCCTTCCACGTGTTTCAAAATGCGATGCGCTTCGAGCAGGCCGGAATGTTTGTGCGACGGAAGATCCACCTGCGTTTCGTCGCCGGTAATCACGGCCTTGGAATTGATTCCGAGCCGCGTCAGAAACATGAACATTTGTTCCATCGTCGAATTTTGCGCCTCGTCCAGAATGATGAACGCATTGTTCAAGGTGCGTCCGCGCATGTAGGCGAGCGGCGCGATTTCGATGATGCCGCGTTCCATCTGTTTTTGAACTTCCTCGGCCGGAAGCATGTCGTGCAACGCGTCGTGCAGCGGACGAAGATACGGCATGATTTTTTCGTAAAGATCGCCGGGCAAAAATCCCAGCGCCTCGCCCGCCTCGACCGCCGGACGCGTAAGAATGATTCGCGAAACTTTTCCCTGCCGCAATGCCGCGAGCGCCGTCGCAACGGCGAGATAGGTTTTTCCCGTTCCTGCCGGGCCGATGCCGAACGTCACGTCGTGAGTGCGGATCGCGTCGAGATATTTTTTCTGACCGACGGTTTTCGCGGTAACGCCGGCTTTTTTTTCCGAAGTCGTGATGCGGTCGCCCATGATGTCTTTGAGCGCGGCGACTCCTTCGTTCTGAACGATATTGAGCGCGTGGGAAAATTCGCGATTGCGAATGGTCGAGCCGGCTTTGAGCGAATTTTCCAATGACAAAAACAAATGCTTCGCACGCTCGATGGCGTCCGTTCCGCCTTCCAGTTTGATCCAGCCTTCGCGCGAAGTCGCTTTCACGCCGAGTTCATCTTCGAGCGTTTGAAGATTGCGCGGGTCATTGTTGTAAAGCTGCTGCGCGAAGCGCGCGTTTTCGAAGTGGAGAGTTTCAGTGGCCATTTAAAAATTCAGATTGAAAATATGAGATTTGAAAAATGAAAGAGAAAATCTGATTGAATAAAATCAAACGTTAAACTTGCCGGGCCAGCGCCGCGCGCAATTTCGCGGCAATTTCCGCCAGCGCCTCCGGAACCACGGTTGTGTTCGCGATAACCGGCATGAAATTGGTGTCGCCGCTCCAGCGCGGGACGACGTGAATGTGCAAATGCTCCTCGATTCCCGCGCCGGCGCATTTGCCGAGGTTCATTCCGATGTTGAAGCCCTGCGGTTTCATGACTTCCGTGAGCGCGTTCTGGCAGCGCCGCGTGAGCTTCATCAGATCCGCAAGTTCCTCCTCGGTGAGACCGTTCAGGTCGGGGCTTTGTCTGTACGGAACGATCATCAAATGCCCGCCGGTGTACGGATATTTATTGAGAACGGCGAAACACGTTTTATCGCGCGCAATGACGTAATTCGTCTCGTCATCGCTGGATTGCGCGATGGTTGTGAAGAGGCTTTGCTCCAGCACCGGCCTGGGCGACAGGATGTATTCGATGCGCCATGGGGCGTGCAGCGGTTCCATTGGAACAAGCTAGTGAGAGCGCGCGGGAAAGTCAAAAGGCGGGAAAGAATGTCTAATGGATTACTCTGAACTCATTATATGGAAATCTCCGGCGAAAATATCTGGATGCACTATTATTTCACCTAGTAATTTCCTATATGGTTCGCGGCGTTTTCAACAGCTTCCTTAAACGACGGCCAGATTGATTTAAAATACGTGAGCCATTCGCAGATTACCGTTCTCTGTTGGTGAGTCCATAAACTTGGATCGGCCTTTTCAAGAGTGAACACCAAGTCTTCAATTCCGGTATCCACGGCTTCAGTATC
>DASSNZ010000353.1:0-3563 GCA_035701135.1 Verrucomicrobiia bacterium | reverse complement strand
AGGCGCAACGCGTTGTACCAAAGGCCATTGATTTCCACCGCTTTTCCCCGGCGCGGCGTGACAACCCAACCCTCCACTTTGGCGTCCATCCAGGTGAGTTGATAACCTTCCGCGCCCTGCCGCAATAATCCATCGCGCGGATCCACTTCGATTCCGAAATGCGTTCCGCGCAAATGATGTTCCGCCACGTCAACGAGTTTCGGCAAAATATGCCGCAATGTGTCGCGATCCCCGGTCGCTTCCATGTAGCGGTCCAGAGCGTGAAAAAACCACAGCGTCGCGTCCGCCGTGTGATACAATCCGGCGTTCTCGCCTTCCGGAAATAAATTCGGAATCAATCCGTCGCGAATGTAATGCGCAAACGTCCGGAGAATCCATCCGGCCTCCACGTACCGGCACGTCGTCAAAGTCAATCCTTCAAAACTGATCATCGTGTCGCGTCCCCAATCGGTGAACCAATAATACCCCGCGATGACCGTGCGGATTTCATCGCCCGCCGCAATGGCGCGGGCCGAATCCTGAAGCCGCCCGACCGGATTGATAATGAACTGATCGGCGGCGATGACCAGGTCCGCCGCCGGCGAGGAACGCGCCTTGCGATTTGCCATCCGGATCAGACGCGAGCGGCGTTGCTCGTAAAAATCCATTGCCTCCCGCGAATTCAACGCAAGCATCGTGCTCCAGATTTCGGTGGAAGCGATGAGCGTTGCGTCTTTTCCGGGTTGAAGTTCCACCGAAAAAAATCCGGGACTCCAGACTGTTCCGCAGGATTCGTAACCGCGATCCGCGTCCTTGTGATAATAAATCTCGCGTTTGCTTCCGCCATCGTGCGTGAACGTCTGATGCTCGCCTTTCATGACCATGTGCAACGGCGGCAAATCCTCGCCCGCAGAAATTTTATATCGCCCGCCGTCCGCGCTGAAAACGTAATCGCGCGTGATGGGTTCGCCGACGGAATGTTCATGCCGGCGAAAGTGCATCGAAGGCCGCAGATCCAGCCGAAGTTTCGGTTGATTGGTGAGCAAACGATAATTGATGTGGACGGTGTTTTGTCCGTAAAGCAGGACAAGCGTTTTTTCGATTACGATTCCGTCCACTTCGCAACGCCACACCGGCATTTGATTTTCGACCCGAAATTCCGTGATGTATTGCGTGGTGGCGACAATTCCCTCCGGCTGACTGGTTTCCTCGCCGCCGATTGCGACCGATCTTCCATCCGGCAGCCACAAATGTTCGGCAAGATGATTCAGCATGACGACGCGTCCAAACGGCGCGGGCAACGCGGCGATCAGCAAACCGTGATAGCGCCACGTGACCACGCCGGAAATTGTGCCGGACGCATAACCGCCGATGCCGTTCGTCACGAGCCATTCCTGACGCAAAAATTTCCGCGCATTCTCGCCCTGCGCCTTCCTCAAATCAATAGTACGAATCAGTTTCTTCTCCATGCGATCTCAAATTGCCGGAAAGCCCTCTCAAAATAACTTACGCATCCTCCGGATCCTCCGGCGAATTCCAGGTGATACGCGTCACTCCGCTCGCGCCAGATTTCGTTTCGTCAAACTACGACGCGCAGAAAATTGGCGTGCTTCCCGCCATGTCCGTTCCAGCTCCAATCCTAATATTCGATATTCAATGTTCCATGTTCGATGTTCAGCGTTCGATGTTCCAAAGCTCCTGTTCAGTTCTTATCTTTCTTCGCCCGCTCCTGTCTGGCCGGACTCAGCACCAGCGCCGCATGTCCGGGAATTCGCCACGAGCCTTTTTCTCCAATCGGCGGCGCGCCGCAACCGCCGTAACACGGATCTTCGCTTGACCATTTGATTTTCCACGCGCGTCCCTCGACGGGCGCGAGCAGCGGTTCCGGCGCAACGTCCAGTTGCAGATCCAATCCAAGATTCACCAGCAACAGCCGGTCGTCTCCTTCTTTTCCAAAAAATCTCAGTACGAACGCCTCCGGCCCCAGCACCGCGCCGTCCACCCCGCGCGGAACGGGGTTGCTGAAAACGGAATCCTCGCGCCGCAATTTCAACAAATCGAAATGCAGCGCGTAATGGTTTGCGTGAATTTCCCGTTCCGAAAAATCCAGTTTGCAATGCTCGAATGTGGATTCGTTTTCCGGGCTTTCAAAAAGCGTCCCGCAGTCCCGACACTGCGCCGTGGGAAATTGTTCGAGAAATTTTTTCCTTCCTTCGGCCACCAGTTTCGCCAGTTCGGGATGATGATCGGCAAAAAACAAAAACGGCGCGGATGACGCGAATTCCTGTCCTTGAAAAAGCATTGGCGTTCCCGGGCTGAGCAGCAGATACGCCGTCATTGCCCGGTATCGTCCGGGACTGGTCAACTGATGCGCGCGCAAACCTCGAATTGAATTCGCGATCTGATCGTGGTTCTGAATGAAATTCACAAAACAACCCGGATGCAAATCCAGCGACGGCGCGCCGCGACGCTGGTTCTGCCACGAATACCACTGGCCTTGAAACAAATAACCCCATTTCGCCGCCGAAATGAATTCCTGCGGTCTGCCCAGGTGATCGGAATAATACGCTTCGTTTCGCCCCGTCAGCGCAACCATCGCGCTGTGATGCAAATCGTCGTTCCACAACGCGTCAAAACCGTATCCTCCGCGCTCCGGCGAACGCGCAATTCGCGATTGTTGGGTTTCGTTTTCCGCAACGAGATATGTGCCGCGATTTTTTGCGACGCTCCGAACCTCCCGCGCAATCGCGGCGAGAATATGATCTTTGGATGAATCAAAAATCTGCTGCGTCGCGTCGAATCGAAAACCGTCCAGGTGAAATTCCTCGATCCAATATGCGGCGTTCGCCAGGAAAAATTCGCGCAACGGCCCGCTGTTCGGTCCGTCGAAATTGATCGCCTCGCCCCATTCGTTTTTGTACCGGCGCGTGAAATAGTCCGGTGAAAATTCCTTCAGATAATTTCCGTCCGGCCCGAGGTGGTTGTAAACCACATCGAGAATCACACCGAGGCCAAGTTCGTGCGCGCGATTGACGAACGTTTTGAAATCGTCCGGCGTTCCGTAAAGCCGCGTCGGCGCGAACAATCCCACGCCGTCGTATCCCCAGCCGAATCGTCCCGCGAAATCCGCGACCGGCATGATTTCCAGAATTGTAATTCCCAGGCGCGCGAGTTCCGGCAATTGTTCCATCGCGCTCCGCCACGAGCCTTCGCGGGTGAATGTGCCAATGTGCATTTCATAAAGAATTTGTCCATCGCGCGAAACACCTTTCCATTTCGCGTCCGTCCATTGAAACGCGCGCGGATCAATAATCTGCGATGGCCCGTGCGGCCCGTCGGGTTGAAAGCGCGAAGCCGGATCGGGAAACATTCCTGAATCGAGTTGAAATTTGTAAAGCATTCCCGGCCCGGCTTTGGAAACACGACCTTCGAAATAACCGTTCTCTCCCCGTTTCAATTCGATCTCCGCGATTTTATCCTCCGACCACGCCATGGAATCGGCGCACAGCAAAACCGCGACGCGCTTCGATGCCGGCGCCCAGACCCGAAAATCAACGCCCTGCCCGCTCACTTCCGCGCCGATG
>DASSNZ010000352.1:0-17725 GCA_035701135.1 Verrucomicrobiia bacterium | reverse complement strand
GTGACATGGCCGGCGGAGCGCGCGCCGGCTTCCACCGCCGCGGCAATCAACGCGGGAATTTCGTGATCGGTCAGCCCGGGAACAATCGGCGCGAGCATGACGCCGACCGGTATTCCGGCGTCCGTAAGTTTTCGAATCGCGGCCAGACGCGCGGCGGGCGGCGAAGTGCGCGGCTCCATCACCTTGCGCAAATCCGAATCGAGCGTCGTCAGCGAAATAAAAACCTGCGCCGCGTGGTCGCGTGCGAGCGCGGAAAGCAAATCCACGTCGCGCGTGACCAGCGCGTTTTTCGTTACGATGACAACGGGATTGCGAAAATCCGCGAGCACTTCCAGACAGCCGCGCGTGAGTTTCAGCCGGCGTTCAATCGGCTGGTAACAATCCGTGACGCCGCTCATCGTAATGACTTTCGGTTGCCATTTCGGCGAGGCCAGTTCTTCGCGCAACAGTTTTGGCGCGCTTTCCTTGACCATGATTTTTGTTTCAAAATCCAGGCCGGAGGAGAATCCGAGATATTCGTGAAAGGGCCGCGCGTAGCAATAAATGCAGCCGTGCTCGCAGCCGCGATACGGATTCACGCTCGCTTCAAATCCGATGTCGGGACTGTTGTTATATGCGATGATTGTGCTGGTTTTGTCCTTGAGAAATTGCGTGCGCGGCAGCGGATCTTCGTCCGGATTCCAATCATCGTCGCGCTGAAAAATGATTTGCTCGAAACGGTTTGGCGGATTTTCCGCCGTTCCGCGCGAGACTGGAATTTTTGACGTGCCGGACATCACAACGATGATAACTCATCGAGCGGAGCAGGGAAGCGGCAATTGGATAGAGGACGTTAAACATTGAACATCGAACATTGAACATCGAATGTTTAACTGAAAAAACGGGAGTTCTGCTGTTCATTCCGAAAGAGGATCACGAATCCAAACTTTTTCTGCTGACACAATTTCGGCAGCACGTTCGAATTCCGGCGCGTCAATTTTCAGAAAGCACTTTGCGAATTGCGGCGTGAAAATCCGGAAGCGTGAACGGTTTTGCGAGGCAGATTTTATTTTGTTGCTCCAGAAATTGCCGGGCCTTTTCGTTGATGATGTCGCCGGTGATGAAAATCACCCGATTGCAAAGTGTCGGATGCGCGACGCGAATCCGCTCGTAAACCTGTTGACCGGTGAGTCCGGGCATTTTCCAATCGCACAACATCACATCGTATTTTTTCCGGCCCAGATGCCGCAAACCGGTTTCGCCGTCGGACGCGACATCCACTTCGTAACCGCGCGCGGTCAGCATTTCGCGAATCATGTGCAAAATCGGTTCTTCGTCATCAATGATCAGAACCTTTTTGCCAATTCCCTCGTGACTGCCGTTTAAAGGCTCCGATGAAAATCGCGGTTCGTCGGCGTTTTGCTCCGATTCATGCGTGATCGGAAGTTCGATGACGAACGTTGCGCCTTCGCCGGGTTTGCTGAACGGCTTGATCGTGCCGCCGTGATCCTTGATGATGCCGTAACACAAGCTCAGGCCGAGGCCGGTTCCCGTGCCGACTTCTTTTGTTGTAAAAAACGGATCGAAAATTTTCGATAGATTTTCCGGAGGAATTCCCGGGCCGCTGTCTTGAATGGTAATGACCACGAAACCGCCGCGCGCCTCGGTCTGGACTTTTATCCAGCCTTTCGGTTGATGCGCCTCAATCGCCTGCCGGCCATTGTTGATAATATTCACCAGCACCTGCTGAATCTGATGCGGATCCACCATCGCGTGAGGCAGGTTCGGATCCAGGCGAACAATCATTTCAATGTTGCTGGTGCGAAGCTGGTATTGAAGAATTTCCACCGACGCATCAATGAGGCTGTTGACGCAAACCACTTTTCGCTCGGGCGCGCGGCGTCGCGCAAAACTCAAAAGCGCCTGGACAATTTTCTGGCAGCGCAGCGCGCTCTTGTTGATCATTTCCATGTAACGCTTGTATTTCGCATCGAACTCGGCCTGCTGGAGCAATTCGGAAAATCCAATTACCGACGTGAGCGGATTGTTCAATTCATGCGCGACGCCCGCAATGAATTCGCCGATGCCGGATAATTTTTCGCTTTGAATCAATTGCGCCTGGGTTGTCTTGAGAGTCTCGACGGTCATCTCCAGTTGCTCGCGTGATTTTTTCAGGTTCTCGGTCATCTGATTGAACACGCCGGCCAGTTCGCCGCATTCATCTTCGTAACGCACCGTGACGCGCCGGGAGAAATCTCCGCGCCCGACCGCTTCCGCGCTGTCGCGCAATTCGCGCAAAGGCTGGGTGACTTTTCCGACGAGAAAACAAACAACGGCGGAGCCAAGCAGAATTGCGAGCGCGCTGATGCCGATTAAAATCTGCTGCGTCATTTGCAGATCGCGCAACGGCGTTTCGTACGAGGAAAGCAGCAGATAACCGAGATGACTGCCGTCGCTCATAAACGCGAAGCGTCCGCCGGCGCAGAAATAATGTTCGCCGCCGATGATTTCCCGTTTCGGCGCGGTCTGTCCTTTTACGCTGATCAATTCCTTGAACAACCGGCCGAAATCCAGGCTGGAATCGGCAACCGGCAAAGTCGAAACAACCACTTTGTCGTTGGCCAGAAGAATAATTTTGCTGTGAGTCGTCCGCTCGAATTCCTCCACGACGTTGCTGCCGATTTCTGATCCGAACGTGAGCGCGCCGATGATTTTATCCTCCGTGTTGTAAACAGGAATGGAAACCACGTCATACAATCTTCCGTCCACGTGAATTGTGCCCACGGTTTCCTCGCCGCCGAGCGCTTTTCCCACAATGTCCGCGCTGGCCGATTGGAAATTGCCGATGGAAATCAGCGGGTCGAATTTTTCAGCGCCGATCAATTCCCTGGCATTCGAACACAAAACAATGTTCACGTCCTGGTCCAGGGCCGCCGACAAATCCTTAAGCTGTTTGCGAATGGTGGGCGAATCGCCGGTTTGCAGAGCGGCTTTGAATCGCGGTTCGTTCCGCAAATCGTGAACGCGGAGCAGAAGATTTTTCGCGCGGTTTTTCTGGATTTCATGGAACGCGCTGTCCGAGCGGGCCAGCGTGCTTTTCGCGTCGTCCTCAAACTGCAGCGTGATGCGATGATTGATGACCCACCCCATTGTGACGACGAGCAGGACCATGACGCCGATCACCGGCACGAGCACCTTGGCTCGAAAACTCACCGCCATAAATTTTCGGAACCGACCCATAAGTTCCTTATTAATATTTCGGAAGATTGTTGATTCCCAGCACGAAATCCATTTTCACGTCGCCGGTTTTCGGCACGACGATTTCCCGGGTTTGTTTTGGCAGACGCTCGTGCCACGCGGTCAGCTTGTACGTTCCGGGAGGAACATTCTCAATCGAGTAGCGCCCGCGCGAATCGGTTTTCGTGAAATACGGGTTTTCAAGGACAAGAACGATGCAGTGCATATTCGCGTGAATGGAACAAAACACGTCCACGCGGCCCGCTTTGTCAAATGTGACTTTTTTGTTAGGCGGATTGCCTTTGTAAAGATCGAGATCGAATTGCTTGGCGTCGGACATGGAAAAAACGTTGTGATAAATTTCGTCGTTGTTGGGCCATTCCACGGTGGTTCCGACGACCACCGGCAAAATGTGCGGTCTGAATTGCGCGCCTTCCTGCGCCACGCGCTCGGTGTTCACGCTCACCGGTTTTTCCGGCACAACCGGTTTTCCGCCAACGGGGCCTTCGATGTAAACGACGAAATCGGTAAACTCGTCGTAATTGACTTTTTCGACAAACTTGTATTTTCGGCTTTCGTATTTGCCGCCGGAACCCGCGTCGTCCGGAATTTTTTTGCCCTCGGCGCGAACGGTTCCGGTGATGTTTCCGGCGGTCGCGCTCAGCGTGGCGAGGGCGATTGACAAAGCGCTCAAAAATATTTTTTTCATTTTAAAATCCGAACGCGGCTTCGGTGGCCACCATGTCCTGATGATCCCGTTTTGCGCCGCCCACTTCTTTTCCCTGTTCAAAGCTGTATTCGGTTTTCACAACCAGATGCGAATTCCAGCGATAACCCAGGCCAACACTGCATCGCCAAAGGCCGTCGGTGAGATTGTTGAAAAGATAATGGTCCATCTCGCCATTGCCGACAATCGGAAAACCTTTCCTTGCGAAAATCTGGCTGAAGCGCGCGCCGCCGTACAGCTTGCGCGTGAAATTGTAAATGCCTTCGACGGAATAGTAATAAATGTCCCGGCCATTATTTGCGGAAGGATCGTTGTCGTCGTAACGAATGTAACCGCCGAACGTTTTGATATTGCCGCGCGGCAGGCGAAATTCGATGTCCGCCTGCGCGAGGTTCGCATGAAACGTTTTGGTTTCAGCCGAACCGATGGAATGAAAAAATCCGCCCGCAAACCACAACGCGGAAAGCTTGTCACCGTGCCGGCTCAAATCGCCCGTCCGCATTCCGCTCACGCTCAAATGCAGCCACGGTTTCGGATCAAAAGAAAGCCGGCCCGAAATGGATTTGTCCGCATTGAAATCGCGCACATCGGAAAGTCCGCCATTTTGCGCGGCGACAACGTAGCTGAATTTTCCGGCCGAACCATAAAGTTCCACGCCTTCATCCACGCCCCAGAAATCCGTCAGCGAATGGGAGATCAGCGGATTATCAATATCGTCGCGCCATTGATATTCCTCGCCGAACGGAATATCCAATCGGCCGAGACGCAGGCTCAATTGGCCGCTGCGCCCCCACAATTCGGAAATGTCCTCGACATCCAGATACAACTCGCCGAGTTCCAGCGTCACGTCATCGCCTTCCTGTTGGGCAAGATTCAATTCCGCAAAGCCGTAAACATTTCCCCAGACCGGCGCGTCCACGAATAATTTCGCTTCGTCCACGCGAAATTCCGAATTCGGAAATCTTCCATTCGAGCCGGTTTCAAAAAGTCCCACGCCGCCTTCGCCGCTGATCTGGACTTTGCCCAGCGAAAATCCCGACGCGCTTTTTCTTTCAAAGTCATCCTGTGCCGGAGCGGATTCCTCGGAGGAATTCGCATTGGAATTTTGAATCTCGCGAACCTGGCGCACGAGCGCGTCAATGGTTTTCTGTTGTTGATTCAACTGACGCTGCAACGCTTCGTTCTGCTGTTGAAGCAGGCGCAACTGATCCTCCGTTTCCGCGGCGATGGCGATTCCGCCCGGAACGAAAATAAAAACAAGCACAACCCAAAGAATGAGCGCGGTTGTTTTCGCATGATTCATGCGGCAACAAGAGCAGCCGACATGCCTTGGAGTGGAAAAGCGTTGTAAACCGAGCTGAACGCGTGAAATTTTGAGGATTTTGAAAAGAAGCGCGTTTTACTTGCCTAGAATTGAGGCATCCAATTCCGAATCCGTGCAAATCCGTGTTATGGTTTAAATCCGATTCGTGAATGGTTTTGCAGTAATCTGATGAGAAAATCTCGCCCGGTAGTGTTTTCCCGCTTTGACATCGCTAGTGATCAAAATGATTGATAAGCCTAATGCGACAGCGCCAGCAATTCTATAACGATTTGGACCGGCAATCAGCGGCACAACAGCGAAAACTGACATGATAGCATACCACGGCCAGTACTCACCGGCTACGAATAAAAGAAACTCCGCAAGTACGAGCAAAATGAGAAAGACCGTCAAAGAGATCTTCGAGATTTTTACGTTCATAGTTGAAGTAACTTTTGCGAAATATCAAAGTAATTCGGACATTAAATCTCCGAGGAAATCTTGTCCAGCTACTGTTTCAAAACTCACCGACACTTCGATTCTGAATTGGTGCAAATCCGTGCAATCCGTGTCTCAATCCGATCTCGCGCACAACTCTTTGCGGCAATCTGACGAGAGCCGTTACACTTAAATATTTTCCGCGATGCTCGGCGGGGGTTGATAAATCGTTTCCCGCTCCGGCGGCAGTTCGGCGGTTTCGGCGGCGAGAACGCGGTAGTTGCGGATTTGCAGTGAGATTTCCCGGCCATCTTCCAAGCCGAGTTGCGCGTATTCCTCCTTTGTCATCCGACTGCGAAGCACCAGGCCCGACGCCAGTTCAAATTCCAATCGCAACATCACGCCGAGAAAAAACGTGTGCCGCAATACCGCGCGATACGGATACAGCGCGAGATCGGTCGAAATCTGCACCGCGTACGGCCGGAAACCGATGCGGAGTTTCGTGCCGTCCGGTTGTTCGTGAGCGGGAAATTGCAATTCGCCGATTCGCGCGACGCCGCCCTGCACTTCGGTTTCCAGCACGTTCATCACGCCGATGAAGCGCGCGACAAATTCATTCGCCGGCTGCTCGTAAACCTGTCTCGGCGTGCCGACCTGTTCCAGATGACCGCGCGAAAAAATGACGATACGATTGGAAACCTCCAGCGCCTCCTCCTGATCGTGCGTGACGAAAATTGTGGTCACATTCAGATCGTGGTGAAGCGTCACGAGCCATTCGCGAAGTTCCTGCCGGATTTTCGCGTCCACCGCGCCGAAGGGTTCGTCCAAAAGCAAAACGTTAGGCTTCGAGGCGAGCGCGCGGGCGATGGCGACGCGCTGGCGTTGTCCGCCGGAAAGCTGGTGCGGATAGCGTTTCTCCAAACCATCGAGGCCGAACAGTTTCAAAAGCTCCTCGACGCGCTCCCGGATATCCGCCTTTTTCCATTTTTTGATCTTCAATCCGAAGGCGACATTTTTGAACACGCTCATGTTTTTGAACAGCGCGTAATTCTGGAAAACAAAACCAATATTGCGTTCCTGCACGGAAAGATCGTTCACGCGCTGGCCGGCGATGAAAATATCGCCCGCGGTCGGCACTTCGAGTCCCGCGATCATCCGCAGCACCGTGGTTTTTCCGCCGCCGCTCGGTCCGAGTAACGCCATCAATTCGCCTTCGTTCACTGAAAAATTGACGTTTCGGACCGCGGCAACTTCGCCAAATTGTTTTGTGATATTTTTAAGTTCGATGGACATAGACAGCTTGCACCTGGGTTTCTTTCAGCTTTGGCGCCGCACGTTGACAAAGTGGAACATAATCGCAATCTTCAATCCATGAATGTTTCCCTGGGCGAACTCGAAATCTGGGTTAAAGAGCAGGTGGAGCGCGGAGATTTTGCCGACAGCAGTGAATTGCTGCGGGAAGCCGTCCGGCGAATGAAGCTCGACATGAAGGAGCCGGCCGCTTTGCAGGACGCAATGGATGAGGCTGAAATTTCGGGTTTCAAATCGTTTGCCGCCGAGGACTGGCAGGCGCTGCGTCAACTCGCTCGCACGGGTGAGCGCCGATGATTGAGCGGAGTTTGGAATCTCTCGCCGATCCGGGCGGACATGTGCTTTACTTGCGCGAGCGGGCCGGGCCGCAAACCGCGCTGAAATTCGTGGACGCCGTAGGCAAGGCTTTGGCGCGACTTGAAAATTTCCCGGAACTTGGCCGAACGCGTCATTTCCACCAAAAAGGCCTGCGCTCATGGGGCGTGCCGGGTTTTCGAAATTGGATACTCTTTTATCAGCCACCGTGTGACGGGATCTGCCTTTATCGAGTTTTGCACGGCAGCATGGAACTCGAATCGGAATTGGGTGAAACTGAAAAGTAATCACCCGGCTTGCTTCTGAGATATTTCCGCAATGTCGCATGATCAGCTTTCCGTGATTGTAAAATTTCGCCGCTCAATTTCGCAGGGTTCCTCCTGCGCCCGCGCGAACTCACGCGCTTGTTTCCATTCCAAAAGCGTTTTGATTCCGAGCGTCACCAGCGCCAAAAGCGCGAGCAGGCACGCCACGGAAAATGCCGCCGCCGCATTGTATTCATTGTACAAATTTTCCACCTGCAACGGCATTGTATTGGTCAATCCCGTGATGTGGCCGGATACCACCGACACGGCGCCGAACTCGCCCATCGCCCGCGCGTTGCAGAGAATAATTCCATACAGCAAACCCCATTTCACGGACGGCAGCGTCACGTGCCAGAATGTTTGCCAGCCGTTCGCGCCGAGCGAGAGCGCGGCCTGTTCCTGTTCGCTTCCGGTCGCCTGCATCACCGGAATCAATTCGCGCGCGACAAATGGAAACGTGACAAACACCGTGGCCAGAACAATTCCCGGGACGGCAAAGATGATTTTAATATTATGCGCGTTCAGCCATTCGCCGAAATAACCCTGCAAACCGAACAGCACGACATACATCAAACCCGCGACCACCGGCGAAACGGAAAATGGCAAATCAATCAGCGTGATCAGCAGCGATTTTCCGCGAAACTCGAATTTCGCAATCGCCCATGCCGCCGCGAGTCCAAACAGCACGTTCACGGGAACGGTGATCGCCGCGACAATCAGCGTGAGCCGGATCGCCGCAAGCGAATCCGGGTTGCGAAGCGAATCCCAGAAATACGCCGCGCCTTTTGAAAACGCCTGCGCGAACACATTCACAAGCGGCAACAACAGAAAAACAAGACAAAACGCCAACGCGATTGCGATGAGAATCCATTTCACAACCGGAGATTCCTCGGTGCCGCGTTGCGATTGGCGACGCAGACCCGCGGGTTTTCTTTTTACGGTTCCAGCCATGTCAGTGTTGAAAACGATTGGCCCATTGCTCGACAAGGTTGATCAAACCCAGCAGCACGAATGACGCGGCGAGCAACACAACCGCGAGCGCGATCGCGCCGGTGTAATCGTATTCCTCAAGCCGCAACACAATCAAATACGGCGCGATTTCGGTTTTGAACGGAAGGTTTCCCGAAATGAAAACCACCGAGCCGTACTCGCCGATTGCGCGGGCGAACGCGAGCGCGAAACCGGTGAGAATTGCCGGAAACAGCGATGGCGCGATTACGCTGACAAAAGTCCGCAATCGGCCGGCGCCCAGACTCGCGGCGGCTTCCTCGACATCGCGTTCGAGATTTTCCAGCACGGGTTGCAGCGTGCGGACGACGAATGGCATTCCCACAAACGTCAGCGCGATCACCACGCCGAGCGGCGTGTAAGCGCCTTTGATGTCGAGCGGAACGAGAAATTTTCCGAGCCAGCCGTTCGCCGCGAAAAGATTCGCCAGCGTGAGTCCCGCAACGGCGGTTGGCAGCGCGAACGGGAAATCCACCATCGCATCAATCAATCTGCGGCCGGGAAATTGGTAGCGCGCCAGCACCCAGGCGAGCAGCGTTCCGAAAATGGAATTGACGACGGCGGCAATCAGCGATGCGCCAAAAGTAATGCGATACGCCGCCATCGCGCGGTCGTTCGTTGCCAGTTTCCAGAAATCGTCCCACGAAAGTCCGCATGTCCGAACGATCAATCCGCCAAACGGGATCAGCACGACCACACACAGGAAAAACAAAGTCGTTCCCATCGTGAGGCCGAAGCCGGGCAGAACGTTGAATTTTTTTCGAAACATCAGCGGTTTCCTTGCTGGATTTGATCGAACACGCCGCCGTCCGCGAAGTGCGTTTTCTGCGCTTTTTCCCAACTGCCGAAAACATCATCCACCGTGAACAGATTCAATTTCGGAAATTCGGCGGAATATTTTTCCGCAACGGATTCCAGGCGCGGACGATAAAAATTTTTCGCGGCGATTTCCTGGCCTTCGGGCGAATAAAGATATTCGAGATACGCTTTGGCGATTTGCGCCGTGCCGCGTTTGTTCACGACGCGATCCACCCACGCAATGGGCGGCTCGGCGAGAATGCTGATGGATGGAACGATCCGTTCGAATTTTCCTTTGCCGGATTCCTTCAACGAGAGTAATGCTTCGTTTTCCCACGCGATTAAAACATCGCCGATGCCGCGTTGGACGAACGTGGTTGTCGCGCCGCGCGCGCCGGTGTCGAGCACGGGAACATTTTTGAAAATTTTTGAAACGAACTCGCGCGCTTTTGTTTCATCGCCGCCGTATTTTTTCAACGCGTAACCCCACGCGGCGAGATAATTCCAGCGCGCGCCGCCGGAGGTTTTTGGATTCGGCGTGATGATGGAAACGCCGGGTTTGACGAGGTCGTCCCAATCCCTGATGCCTTTTGGATTTCCCGCGCGCACGAGAAAAACAATCGTCGAAGTGTAAGGCGTGCTGTTGTCCGGCAAACGCTTCTGCCAATCCGACGGAATGGCTTTTGCGATTTTGGAAATCGCGTCAATGTCCGGCGCGAGCGCGAGCGTGACCACGTCGGCGTCCAATCCATCAATGACCGCGCGCGCCTGTTTGCCGGAGCCGCCGTGTGATTGCCGGATGACGACCGTCTGGCCGGTTGTTTCTTTCCAATGTTTCGCAAACGCCGAGTCGAAAGCCTCGTAAAGCTCGCGCGTCGGATCGTAAGAAACGTTGAGAATCGTGACTTCGTTGGATTTGGCGTTGTCGCCGGATTTTCGCGAGCAACCCGCGAAAAAAATCAACGCCACAGTCAGCGCGCCAAAAGAAAATTTCAAAAAGATTTTCATGTTAGGATTTTTTTGCATAAAACCTTTTTAAAATGCCAGTTGCAATCGCGTGAATAAAATTTCCTCCGGCCGGCGCGTCACGGTCGCTTTCGGACCGCCGCCGCCCGAAAATGTCGTGCGCGAAAAACTCGTGTTGAAACGAATGTTTTTGTTCAAATACCAGTTCAGGCCGATTGCCCAGGCGCGCGCGTCGGATGCGAATGTCGCCGGGTTCGCGTAGATAGGAAACGCGGCGTCGTCCACGTCCAATTCCGCGTAACGCGCGACCAATTGAAACGCGCCCCACTGATTCGCGCCCGGATCAAACGGATGTTTTGGCGCGATGCCTTTGTAGGAAGCGTCCTCGCCGGTAAGCGTCCAGCCGACGGCGATTTGCCACGCCGTGTTCCTTAGGTCCGCGGACGAAGCGCCTTTGATGACGCGCTGATCGGAAATGGCGTATTCGCCGAGAATTCCAAGCGGACCGAAATAGTAACAGACCTGCGGCGACAAACGCCAATGCTCGCCGTCGGCGACGACGCCGTTGGTGTAGGAAAAATAAATTTCCTGGCCATCGGTCGAGTAGGAACCCGGCAATCCGCCGGCGTTCGGGGAAAATTTTCCCCACGTGCCGCCAAGGCCAAAACCGAGGCCGTCCAGCGCATTGCTGAAATTTTGAAACGGTTGGAGAAACACGCGCGCGGCGATTTCCCGATGATCTTCAAAATCCGAATTTCCCGTGCTGCGTCCATCGCCGACGCCGTTGAAAACGCCCGCCGCATAACTCAGCCGTCCATCCGCGACGTTGCCCCACAATTGGAAACCAATGTCGCGATTCGGCAGGAGTGTCGTCGGCAGCGCGCGTTCATTAAAAAAAGTTGCCGAATCCGATTGCAATTCCTCCAGACCGACCGGCGTCTTGAATTTGCCCGCGCGCAGTTGCAGCCACGGTTTAAAACGATAGTTCAGGTAGGCATCCTGAATGACCGCGGACGAGCCTCCAAAATCCGGCACGAACATGAAATCAAAATCCCGATAAACCGTGCCTTGAAAAATGGGACGCGCTTTGCGCAACAGAAAACCATCATTGCCCTGGATGCCGCCGTCGTTGAAAAACGTGTGATTGTCCACTTGCAGCAAACCATGAAGCTGAAAGACGAAATTTGAATCCGCGGAACCGGCGCTGAAACCGTTCGCGCCAATCGAGATTTTTGGGGTTTCCTTCGGCCGGGAATCGGAAGATTTTGCGTCGAATTTTTGCTGGCGCTCCAGCGCTTTCACTTTTGCGTCAAGTTCCTGGATTTGTTGTTTCAAGGCTTTGATAGCGTCCGATGTTTCGTCGGCGCGAGCGTTTCGAAAAACCGCGAATCCGCCGGCGAGCGCAATTGCCAGAAAGGTTCTGTTCAGCTTTTTCATGTGATGCGAGGTTTTCAGGTTCTCTCCCGGGAATTGTTGTTCAGCCGGGATTTAGAATGTGAAGCTTCGAGCAGTCTGGCGGGTGAAATTGATTTTCTTCAAGTGAAATTGCCATGGGGTATATTCCGCGCCGGGAACCATGAATTTGCGCCACTCCAAAATTCAAAAATCCGAGCGGGCGGCGGAGAATTTCAATCCAGGAATTTCCATTCTCAATGGATTTCTGATGTTTGTTTCGGGACATTTTCATTGTCTGATTTGCAATTGTGTCGGGCCATTGTATTTTTAATCTCTACTTTGTCAATAGAGATTATTATTTTAGAATTTGTGAGGAAAATTGAGTAAATTAAACATTCTATCCTTTAACTTGAGTTTTCTGCTTGGGATTGATATTTTCCATTTATGAAGCTTTCTCTGCGTGGAGAATACGCGTTGCGCGCTTTGCTCGTGCTCGGGATGAATTACGATCAGCCAATCGTTCGCATTCAGGCGATTTCCAAACAGCAGAACATTCCAAAACGTTTTCTGGAACAAATCCTAAATGACCTCAAATCCGCCGGTGTCGTGGAAAGTCGTCGCGGCGCGGCGGGCGGTTATCGGCTTGCGCGGCCACCCGAGGAAATCACGCTTGCGGTGGTTATCCGGCACATTGAAGGCGCGCTCGCGCCGGTGAGCTGTGTCAGCGAGCGGCATTATGAAAAATGTTCCTGTCCGGACGAAGCGCGCTGCGCGATTCGGAGCGTGATGAAGGAAGTTCGCGAAGCCGTGGTGAAAATTGTCGAACGCGTCACGCTCGCCGAACTTTGCGAGCGCTCGCGCAATTTGCAACAGGAACCGGTGATTCCGTTTGATTTTGTGATTTAACGGAACGAAACCAATTTCGGGCGGCTGATTTTTTTTCCCAATTTTCCGCCTGCTTTTCAACGCGATTTGCCGGCGATACATTCCAGGTGGCGGCCGTTCCACAACGGAGATTCGCACGCGCGCGATTTTATTTTAAAATCGGTGAACCTGCTTTCGCGGAGAATATTTTCCAATTCTCTTTTGCTCGCGCCGAAAAACGGATGGCGCGCCTCGCGTTCGTTCAATGCGTCGCGCCAGCGGCGAAGGAGCAGCGGAAGAATCATTCGCCGCGCGCGTTTTTTTACGCGCATCCAAAGCGGCAGCCCCGCCAGGTCAATCGTGTTGAAATAAAGTTTTCCGCCCGGCACAAGCCAGTCGTGAAATTTATCGCAAATTTCAATCGTGACCGGGCAGCCGTTGCCGAACATTCCCAACGAGTAAATGAGATGAAACGATTCGGCGGGAAATTCCGCGAGATGCGCATTGGCTCGTTTCAGGCGAATTTCCTTCACGGAAATCTGCTCCTTGCGAACCGGATTTTCCGCCGCGCGGAGCATTTCATCCGTGATGTCAATTCCGGTCAATTCGCGCGTGTTTTTCAGGCAATAAAAATAACGGCCGGTGCCGCAGCCCACGTCCAGCGCGCGAATCGGATGCGGAAATGAACGGCACAACGACTCGAGCGTGGCTCGGATTCTCCGATGATTTTCCGTCGTGACTTCGATTTCATCGTCGCGGCGATATTGCGGCGTCACTTCCCGATAATCCGCCCGGATGATTTCCTCGACGGCCTGATAATTCATCGTCTCCATGTCGTCTGAAAAATTCCGAAAAGGCCGGAACGAAAAATTTCCGTTCCGGCCCGAAGATTCATTCCGCCAGTTGCTGCTCGCGATAATCCGCGGCGCGCTGGTTGATTCCCGATGTCGCCAGTTGCGTCAGTTTTTGATCGGTTTGCTCTTCTTCATTCAACGTCTGGCCGAGCACGGCTTTGACATCGTTGCGGCCCATGATCGCGGCCCATTTCGTAGCGCTGCCGTAGCTTGCGATTTCGTAATGCTCTACTTTCTGCGCGGCCAGGACGATCGCCGCGTCGCGCGTTTCATCCGGTCCTTTGATTTTCAAGAGTTCCTCGGCTTCGTTGATCAATCCTTTCATCGCTTTGCACGTCGTTGTTTTTGCGGGCGCGCCGAGCATGTCGAAAACGCGTTCGAGCCGGTTCACGTGTTCTTCGGTCTGCTGAAGGTGCTGTTCCACCGCGCTTTTCAATTGCGGCGACGACGCCTTCTCGGCGACTTTGGGCAGCGCTTTGACGAGCTGTTTTTCCGCGCTGTAAAGGTCCTGAATTTCGTGCAGCAACAATCCTTCGAGTGATTTGATATGTTCCATATTTCTCCTTTCTCTTGTTAATCCGTGTAACGGAAAATTTGCGGCGTTCCCGAAATTGTCATCGCGCGTTCCCAGGCTTTCTGGTCCAGCGGCGCGGCGTTTTCGAGCAGCTTTCGATTTGCGTCCAAAATGATGTCGCCGTTTTTTTCAAAACTCAACGCGCGCAGCGGAATCGCGAATTTCTGTTCGTCTTTTTTGAACCATTTTCCAGTAGCGACGAGCGCCAGCACCGGGCTTTCTTTTTCAAAGCCGACGAGAAAATCCAGAATGTCTCCGACCTTTTCATGATCGCGGCTCACAATGGTTTCGCCGATCAAATCTCCGGCGAGCCTGAGTCGCGCGGATGAATTTGTGGCGGGCGAAATTTCGCCGCCGGGCGAGCCGGTCGCCGCAAGCGCGGAACCGGCGGATGAATTGGTTTTTTGAGAATTGCTTTTCGTGCGGCTTTCGGAAAGTTGCGATTGATAAAACTCATCAATTTGTTTTTCGCGCGCCGGATTTCCCAGCGAGGCGAGTTCCGAGCCTTTGAGCGTCGGCGCGTTTTCCCATTCGTTTTTTGGAATGCGCAGCGCGAGCGTGTCGCGCTTGGCTGTGGCGGCGGAAAGCAGTTGCGGCGGAACGGCCCGCAATTTGACGCCTACTCCGACGAAACCGCCGGAGGCGAGAATCACGTAGCGGATTTTTCCGGTCTGCGTGTTGAAAGCGAAATCGCGGAGTTTTCCCAGGTTCTGTCCGTGATTATTTTGGACATTCATCCCGATCAGCCGATTAACGCGCAGCGGCTGATAAACGGAGGAAATAAAATTCGTCTGCGCGCGAAGCGGACTTGAGGCGATTCCGCATCCGAGTGTCAGGACAAAAAAAATTTGTGTAACGCGCGCGCCGAACATTTCTCAACGATTATCCGCCACGCCATCGCCGATGCCATTGGGGTCTTAAACCCAATCCGGATTCACGGAAAAGAAATCAGGAACCGCGATTTTTTCGAGCCGGACGGCTCGCCGAAGTTCCGGAGAACGAATTGATTTCGCCCGGTTCCGTCTTCGCCGGCGAACGGCTTTTCCAGCAGCGGAACACAATCGCCGGCGGAAGATTGCGCCAGACAATCGGCGTGGAATCCGTCCTCTCAAAATATTTTTTCAGCAACGCGCGAAAACGAAACGAGCTTGGAAAACACGCCGCGTGGACATACGCAAATCCAAGAAATTGTCCGCCCGGAGCGAGGGATTCCAGAACGGCCTGCAGGACCTGATCCTGTTTTCGCGGAAACATATTTCCCCAGGGCAGTCCGCTGACGATGCACGCGGCTTTTCGGCCATCCAGATGCCTGGCCATATTTTCCGCGGAATCGTGAATGACTTCGCACCCCGGAAATCGGCGGCGAAGCAGATCGGCGTGCGTTCGGTTGATTTCGACGGCCATGAATTGCGCGTCGCCATTCAGCCGGTTGAGAATCCGATTCGTGAACGCTCCCGTTCCCGGTCCCAGTTCCACGACCAATCCGCCGGGCGTGATTTCGCAATTTTTTGCCACAACGTTTGCCAACGTGACTGAACTGGGCAGCAGAGCGCCTGTGGTTAAAGGGTTTCTCGCAAACTCGCCAAAAAATCGCAAGCGGGAATTCATAAAAAATAAGGGCGCGCCAGTGTTGAGCAAGCTGGATGCGCTGTCAATCATTGGCATTGGTTCAGAATGAAAAAATTGAAATTCGGACAAATTTTTGCGGAGAAATTCGCAAATCAATTCGTTTGAATTCCGATTGCCTGCCGCAATCCGCTCAAACCGCGCTGTTCCAGCCGTTCGGCCAGACCTTCGACAATTTCTCTGATCAATCCGGGACCTTCGTAAACAAACCCCGTGTAAATTTGAATCAGCGACGCGCCCGCCGCGATTTTTTCCCATGCGTCTTCCGCGCTGAAAATTCCGCCGACGCCAATGATGGGCAATCGCCCGCGCGTTTGGAGAAAAAGATGCCGCACAATTTCCGTGCTGCGCGCGCGCAAAGGTTTTCCGCTCAATCCGCCGGTTTCGGAATAAACCTGTTGAACCGCCGCGTTGCCGGTTTGCGGCCGCGAAACCGTGGTGTTCGTGGCGACAATTCCGGCGATGTTTCGCGGTCCGGCGAGTTCGAGAATTTCGTCCAGCGCGTCGAACGAAAGATCCGGCGCGACTTTGACGAGAATGGGAAGGGCGCGTTTTTCGGGAACGGCGAAATTGATTTCCTGAATCGCGGCGAAAATTTCATCGAGCGCGGCCTTGTCTTGGAGCTGACGCAGATTCGGAGTGTTGGGCGAACTGACGTTGACGACGAAAAAATCCAGCAACGAACGGAGCGCGCGAAAGGAATGGGCGTAATCTTCGGGCGCTTCGGCCAGCGGCGTGATTTTCGATTTTCCCAGATTCATGCCGACCGGGTGATTCGGCCAAAGTCCGGCGGATTTCCATTCAGTCAGTTTTGCCGCAATTGCCTCCGCGCCGACGTTGTTGAAACCCATTCGATTGACAATCGCTCCTTCGGAAATCGCGCGGAATGTTCTCGGCTTCGGATTTCCCGGTTGCGCCCGCCATGTCGCCGCGCCCAATTCCGCAAAACCAAAACCCAGCGCCGACCACGCGGGCAGGGCTTCCGCGTTTTTGTCCATGCCGGCGGCCAGACCGACGGGATTTGGAAATCGTAATCCGAAAAGATTTATCGGCAAATCCGCCGGCGCAAAAAACGAGCGAATCACATTCAACGCGGCTTCGTTTCGTGCCGCGCGAGCGAGCATTCGCATCGTGCGATTGTGAATTTGCTCTGCTTCCTGCGCGAACAAAACAGGTCGAACCGCGTGGCGATAAAACCAACTCATGCCTTGCTTTTACTGGAAAGCTTCAATCAGGGAAACAGCAAATGAAATTCCGATGCTCGCGGATGGGCCGGAAATTTTTTGTTCAATTGATTCTGCACTTGTTCCGTGAAAAATCGTTCTCGCGGCAAACCATTTGATTTTCATTCTGAACTCGACGCGGAATTGCAAAACCGGCAGGTTATGCGCCGAATTCAGCAAACATCTGAACGCCATTTAAATGATTATGGAAAAAAAACGACTTGTGGAAAAGGATCCGAAAACAAATAAGAATGATTTGATCGTCATCACCGGCGGCGGTGGTTTTATCGGGGGAAATCTTGCGTTGTATTTCAAAAAGAAAGGCTTCACCCGCATTCGCGCCGTGGACAAAAAACCGGTTTATGAGTGGTATCTCCGCGTTCCCGGCGTTGAAAACATCTGCCTGGATGTCAGCGAGCCGGCGCATTGCGAACGCGTGTGTGAAAATGCTGTTGAAGTTTATAATCTCGCGGCCGACATGGGCGGAATGGGTTTCATCGAGCGTTTCCGCGTCGAATGCCTGCGTTCCATTCTCATCAACACGCACATGATCGAAGCCGCCTACAATGCCGGCGCGCGCCGCTATTTTTATTCCAGTTCCGCCTGCGCGTACAATACGACTTTGCAGAAAGATCCCAACGTCCGCGCGCTCAAGGAATCCGACGCTTATCCCGCAATGGCCGAACGCGGATACGGCTGGGAAAAACTTATCAGCGAAATGTTTTGCGAGGAATACTGGCACGAGCGCGGCATGAAAACATTCATCGCGCGATTCCATAATGTGTACGGGCCGCACGGCACCTGG